>JAFDFO010000048.1 GCA_019309815.1 Deltaproteobacteria bacterium | reverse complement strand
TGTGTGGAAATCAGAGAGACTCAAGAAACATTGATCGATTGCCAAGTTCGGAAACAACTTCAAGCGTTGAATACAGAATAGCGTACGTTGCGTTATGCATTCACAACAGTGACCGGGGGAGACTACTATTGGAAGACCTGAGAGCAATCCCATCCATTGATCCAGACTATGTACAATTTGGCTGTGCTGAATGGTTTTGGCAAAGACACGTTAACACCTATGCCCTACAGGTTGAACCTCTAAGGCATAAGACAAAGGACAAAGCTCTTATTGGCTTCCAAGAAGCATTGCATGTAGAAAAGATTAGGAACGAGTTCTTCGATGTACTAAATCAGATGGTTCAAGGGAGAACCATTGAAGAGAGAGTCCCCGGAACCCCGATTGGCAGAACTGCAGAATTGTAGCAACCCTCCACAAACCACATGGCCGAACAAGGAATGCAGATTATGCAAACTGGCAAAGTAATCAAACATATTGTTAGCTGGTTAAAGGCCTATTGCGATGACGCAGACCTGAAGGGATTTGTGGTGGGGGTTTCGGGAGGCATTGACTCGGCAGTGACTTCCACGCTTTGTGCTAGAACGGAAAAGCAAGTTATTCTCCTTAGTATGCCCATCTATCAAGATCCTGGGCAGTTATCTCTGGCGCAGCAGCATATTGAATGGCTGGAGCAAAACCACGGTCAGGCCAAAGGTGTTAGAATTGACCTTACACCGCCATTCCAAGCGCTGGAAGAATCCTTTCCTGCCGACATTCAGGATGGGCTGACTATGGCCAATACCCGCTCAAGGATGCGGATGGTTACCCTTTATGCATTTTCTACGCACCACAGGATGTTGGTGGTCGGAACCGGTAATAAGGTGGAGGACTTTGGAGTGGGTTTCTACACCAAGTACGGTGATGGCGGCGTAGATATTTTACCCATAGCCGACCTGACGAAATCAGAGATTTATGCTATCGGCAGTGAATTGGGGATTGGCAAAGAAATCATGGATGCTTCTCCAACTGACGGGCTGTGGGATGATAATCGCACTGATGAAAGGCAAATCGGAGCGACTTACGCTGAACTTGAATGGGCTATGCAGTTTGAAGTCGAATCCGGAGATGACGGTCAATTGGATTCCAGGCAGAAAGAAGTCCTGTCAATCTACCGAAGATTTCGCCAAGCCAACAGACACAAAATGGATCCTATTCCGGTCTGTAAAATACCGGAAGCGATGCGCTGAGTAGACGCAGGAAGGAACAAAGGCCGAGAATAAGAAGCAAATAGAGGGCCCCGCACCGTCGACTTCAAACGATGCGTTTGAAGTCTTTTTCTACCTGGCGCAGGCTTTGGTGAATAAGCGTGGGACGACCGTGGGGACATCGAGAGGCGTGCGCAACATCGTCCATCTGTTCCAACAGCGCCTTTATTTGCTCCTCCCCAAGCTGCTGATTGGCTCTAATGGCGCCGTGGCATGCCATAATGGTCAAGCACTCATCCACGCCGCGGTCCATGTCTGACGAAAGACCGATATCAGCGGCTTTTTCTACGATGTCCATGATAAGCGGCTTGACCGACCTACCCGCCAGCAATGCTGGGACAGACTTTATCAGGTAAGTCTTCCCTCCGAAGGGTTCAATTTCTATCCCCATATTCCTCAAGTCCTCCAGAAGGGTCTCCAGAATGCCGGCTTCCCGATGGCTCAGTTCAATGGTCTCGGGCACAAGCAAACCCTGAGTGATAACGGCCGATCGCCTGTAAGCAGCCTTCAAGGACTCAAAAACCACACGCTCATGGGCAGCATGCTGATCGATCAGGACGAGACCATCTTTAGATTCACAAACAATGTAGGTGTTATGCAGCTGGCCAATGACCCTAAGAGAGGAAAAAGCCTTTTCGGGCCACAAAGGCTGTGTGGCCTCTGGTACGTGGCTCTGCGGCCAAGGCGTGAGCTCGGGCCTGGACTCACTGACAGCTCCTCGAAGAGGAGAAAGCTTGTACGGAACTGGCCGACGTGAGGGTTTCACGGTGTGGGTTTGCCCCCATGCGGGACGATCGAATCCCTTCAGACCTTCTGATACAGCCCGGGCGACGGTGTCATGGACTTGCTTTGGGGCCGCAAAGCGAACCGAGCTCTTGGTGGGATGGACATTGACGTCTACCTGATCGTGACGGAGGCACACAAACAGCACGGATAGAGGAAACTTCCCTTTCATCAAGCGTCCCGAATAGGCCTCCATGACCGCATGGTCGAGGACCTTGTCCCGGACAAACCGTCCGTTGACATAGAGATACAGTCCACGAGAGGTTGTCCGAACAATGTCCGGAGAGGCCACAAATCCCTTAACTTTCACATTGCCATCTTCATAGCCCACCTTACACATGTGCCCTTCCACATCTCCGCTGATGATATCAATGATGCGGTGCAAAGGGTTTTCGGTGGGGCTCCAGTTCCCAAGGACCCTGCCATTGTGCAGAAATTTGAAATGGATATCAGGCCAAGCAAGGGCCGTGCGGGTAATCATGTCGCTTATGTGGCCCATCTCAGTCTTCTCGGTCTTCAGGTACTTCCGTCTAGCCGGGGTGTTAAAGAACAAACGACTCACCGAAATCATGGTTCCCTTAGGAGCTCCCACTTCAGCAACTTCTTTAATCTTGCCGCCATCAACAGTGATTCGGGTTCCAGCTTCGGATGATGCTGGCCTGGTCACAATCTCCATCTCTGAGACAGAGGCAATACTTGGCAGGGCTTCTCCCCTGAAACCGAGTGTAGCTATGGAAAAAAGATCCTTTTCCTTGTGGATCTTGCTCGTTGCGTAGCGCTCTATGGATAGAAGTGCATCGTCACGATCCATCCCAATCCCATTGTCAGAGACCCGAATGAGGGCTCGCCCTCCTTTTTTGATTTCGACCATCACCTTGGTGCTTTCGGCATCAATGGCATTTTCCACGAGTTCTTTTACGACGGAGGCTGGACGCTCAACGACCTCACCAGCGGCGATCTTGTTGGACAACACTTCAGGAAGGATTCTAACGCGTGACATCTTTCAGACTATAATTCCAGCTTAAGTTTCTTGGCCTTGCTCTTCCTCGGAAAAAAAGCGCACGAGAAATTCTGCATCCTTTGGTGGTAAATCAAACTGCACACACGCTTCCTCAATCGCCTTTGCAAGGCTCACATTGGATTCATGACGGAGTTTGTCCGATATCCACTTGGTTGCCTTTCTTAAGTCCTCACCTTCAGGTTGAATGCTCATTTTGTCCTCCCTTTCTCGCTTGAGGGGTGTTTGTATGATCACTCATGACAGGAGGACGTTGCCCCCCGAAGTGCTCAAAGGTTGGGTTTCTTGGTATGGAAATCAGTTGCCTGTTCAAAGTTGTATGCCACCCTGATAAGCTTTTCCTCATCAAAATGCTTGCCTAAGATCTGCAGCCCTATTGGGAGTCCTTCCTCACTGAATCCGCACGGAACAGACATGCCCGCGATTCCAGCCAGGCTGGGAGGCAGGGTGAAGATATCGGATAAATACATGGCGAGGGGGTCTTCCAGTTTCTCTCCCAGCTCAAAAGCGGGTGCAGGAGCAACAGGCGCAAGCAATACATCGCACGTCTCAAACGCTTGGGTGAAGTCCTGCATAATCAAGGTCCGCACCTGAGAGGCCTTTTTATAGTATGCGTCATAATACCCGGCCGACAGGGCATAGGTGCCTATAATAATACGCCGCTGGACTTCAGATCCAAATCCCTTTGACCGGGTATCTCTATACATCTGTATCAACTCATCGGCCCCACTCTCTCGAAACCCGTACCTCACACCATCGTATCTGGCCAGGTTTGAGCTTGCCTCAGCAGACGCGATCAAATAATAGACAGCCACAGCGTATTCAGTGTGAGGCAAGGAGACAGGCTGGCGGGTTGCTCCAAGTCCCTCAATCACCTCGATGGCACTATCAACTGCTTGCGCCACCTCCTCATTCAGACCTTCAACGAAGTACTCCTCTGGTATGCCAACCACCAGTCCTTTGAGACCAGTCTGCAATGCCTCGGTATAGTCTGGCACCTCCCTCGGAACCGAGGTTGAGTCATTCGGGTCGTAGCCACACATAGCGTTCATCAGAATTGCACCATCGGTAACGTCCTTGGTAACAGGCCCGATCTGGTCAAGTGAGGAGGCAAAGGCAACAAGTCCAAAACGGGATACGCGGCCATACGTGGGTTTTATGCCCACCACGCCACAGTGAGATGCCGGCTGCCTTATAGAACCTCCTGTGTCGGTTCCAATCGCCGCGATACACTCATCAGCAGCGACGGCTGCTGCTGAGCCTCCACTGGAACCTCCCGGAATCCTCATCAGATCCCATGGGTTCCGCGTAGGCTTGAAGGCTGAGTGTTCTGTGGAGGAACCCATTGCGAACTCGTCCATGTTCGTTTTGCCGACAATGACGGCATTGGCCTCACCGAACGTGTCTACGATAGGGCTGCTAAAGGGTGGAATGAAGTTCTTCAGTATCTTCGATCCACAGGTCGTTGGGATGCCCTCTGCGCAGAGAACATCTTTGATGGCTAGCGGAATTCCCGTAAGCGGACCCCCCTGGCCCCTCCTGATTATCTTGTCCGCATTTGCAGCGTCGGCCATGGCTCGTTCTCTGATCAACGTGATGTAGGCTCCCACTCTATCTTCTACTTCTTCTATGCGATCAAAAACCGCGGAGGTTAGCTCCACCGAGGTGATCTCTCCTTTCACCAGGAGATCGTGGGCCTCATGTATCGTCAGTCTACACAAATCCATCTTCCAGACCTACTTTCCACTTAAGCTTTCACCCTATGACCTTGGGGACAACAAAGCTTCCGCCTTCAGACTGGGGAGCATTGGCTAAAGCCTCCTCTGGAGGAAGGGATGCCTTGACCTCATCCTCACGGAACGCACTGTCTATAAATGTGGCACGAGAAGTGGGAGGTACGTTTTCAGTATCCACCCGATTGAGGGTCTCCATATATGTCAAGATGTCCCCCAGCTGCTTCGTGTAGAGTTCCACCGCGGCCTCATCAAGGTCCAACCGGGCTAGTTTTGCAACGTGCATGACCTCGTCTTTGGTTATTTTCATAACAACGAATATCCCCTTCCGATCACTCTCGAAAAATCATTATCTCGAAACCCTCGCGCTTGAGCCTCGCTGCTACCCGACTAGCCTCGCTGGAATCCACAAAACGGCCTACTCGGACTCTGTGATAAGTCCCTTTTTCGGGCAGACTCAATGCTACAGAGAATGCTTCATACCCTTTACGCTTGAGAAGACGGACCATCTCGCTGGCTTCCTCAGCATCCTGTAACGAGGCCACCTGGATGGTCAGGGGCCGTTCTCCTGCGGGGACGTTGGTCATTGCCGTTTCCATGGTCAATGCCTTGTCCAGCCTTACCCTATCCTTGTGTACCTCGGCGAGTTTCACATAAGGTTTTTTGTCCTTATCCGTTGTGCCTGCTTCCGATATTTTCGGGAGCTTTGCCTCAAGCTTCAGGGGTTGAAGTTTCACGTCTTCAATCTTTCGCCGAATTTCTTTCTTCCTATCTGGGAGAACCTCATAGAAACCCAACTCAGGATCTTCAGGAAGGTTATCCGTCTCAATCCCGGATCGTGTCTGATCAGTTTTCAGGGCCTTGTCTTTCAGGGCTATCAAATCTTTCTTAAGCCTCTTTACATCAAAATGCACCGGAGAGAGACCTCGCCCCACTAAAACACCCAGGGTAAACATCCAGACCATCGCCAGAAAGACAATCCCCGACCAGAACACAAGCTTTCTGCGCGTGAATTTCACCGTATAGTGAGATCCTTTGCTCTTCCCCTTTCCTTTCTTCTTGGACTCTGAAGCTTTTTTGCTCATGATCTGGTCAGCACTCCTACATCCTCTTTGGTGCTGATACGCCCACCAAGGTAAGCCCATTTCTTATGACCATTCGGATCGCAGCCACCAGGTATAGTCTTGCTGTCGTAAGTTCTGCATCATCACTGATTACCTGATGTTTACTACGGTCGTGGTAGTAGGCGTGAAAGGCCCCTGCCAACTCTTTAAGGTAGAACGGGATACGATGAGGCTCCATCAAAAGAGCGCTCTGACTAACGACCTCGGGGTATTGTGCCATCAGCTTGATGAGTTCTATTTCCTCCGGCAGATTAATAAAATCAGAAAATTTCTCGTTCCAAGAAATGCGCTTATAATTCTGCGCTGCTGCCTTCTTGAGAATATTGGAAATCCTTGCATGCACGTATTGCACATAATACACAGGATTATCATTTGACTGCTTTTTTGCCAGTTCCAGATCAAAGTCAAGCGGACTCTCATAGTGACGTAGCAAGAACAGGAAGCGCGCCGCATCGCGCCCCACCTCGTCTATTACCTCCCTGAGCGTGACGAATTCTCCCGCCCGAGTCGACATGGTCACTGGTTTGCCATCTCGAAGGAGGTTGACCAGCTGAATGAGAAGGACATTCAACCGGTCTGCGTCAATTCCAAGGGCCTGAACCGACGCGGAAACGCGCGAAACATAGCCATGATGATCTGCTCCCCAGACATCGATGATACGGTCGAACTTACGCTTGAATTTGTCCTGGTGATAGGCAATGTCTGAAGCAAAATACGTATTCAGCCCGTTGGCACGAACCACGACGCGATCCTTTTCGTCACCATAGTCCTGAGTCCGAAACCATAATGCGCCTTCATGTTCGTACATGGTCCCATTATTCTTACCGTCTGCAATGACCGATTCGACAGCTCCGGATTCAGACAGAGACTGTTCACTGAACCAGGCGTCAAAGGAAACGCCAAAGGAAGTCAGATCTTCCCGAATCTCCGCAAGGATCTGCTCGGACGCAAACCTGGCACACAGTTCAACTGCCTGGTCCTCAGGGATGTTCATCAAGCGGTCCCCTTCCGTGTCAAGAAGCGTGCGAGCCAAGTCCTTGATGTAATCCCCTTGATAGCCCTCTTTCGGCAAGTCAACGGTTTTTCCAACGAGCTGCTGACACCGAACAAATACCGATTCACCGAGTGTCCGAATCTGACGTCCGGAATCGTTCACATAGTATTCCTTTTGCACTTCGTAACCAGCCGCCTTCAATATTCCTGCTAACGTCTCACCCACTGCCGCACAGCGCCCGTGGCCCACATGGAGCGGGCCGGTCGGGTTGGCACTGACAAACTCAATCTGGACGCGCTCTCCCCCCCCCACCTGAGAGGTTCCGTAGGCTTTATCCTCGTCGTGAACAGCCCTGAGAACCTCATACCATTTCTTTTGAGTAATGAAGAAGTTGATGAACCCGGGTCCTGCGACCTCGACCTTTGAAAGCAGCTGGTCAGGGTCATCAATATGGTCTATTATGATTCTGGCGACGTCGTATGGCGCTGCCTTCTGAGATCTGGCCATAGTCATGGCAACATTCGTACTGTAGTCTCCGTGTGATACGGCCTTGGGGATTTCCAATGCGATGGATGGTGGGTGATCAACCGGCTGAAGGTGTGCGGCCGTCACGGCAGACGCGATGGCTTGCTGAATCAGGGGGGCAAGAAAGGCTTTCATAGCATGCCTAGTAACGAGTTTTAGGACCCAAGTCAAGGTACAAAGCCGGACGTATATTGCCGGGTGGTTTAGGGATTGACAGAGTCAATGGCAAAATCTATGATCTCATCATCGTCTTGATCTTAGAGACAAATGGACCTGTCTCTGGCATCAGGGTGTTTGACACGACGTAAAAATAGGGGGATGTCATGACTGAAATTATCGATGTAACGGCTAGGGAAATCCTGGACTCACGGGGCAATCCAACCATAGAGGTAGACGTGATGGTAGCTTCTGGGACTGTGGGGAGGGCGGCCGTTCCCTCTGGAGCTTCCACGGGAAAGCGTGAGGCCCTGGAGCTGCGTGATACCCGTCGCAAGCGCTATGGTGGGAAGGGTGTGTCCAAGGCCGTGAAGAATGTGCATGAAGTCATTGCCCCTGTGATTCTGGGAGCCGATGCTTCTGATCAAACGGGCTTGGATCATCGGCTCATACATCTGGACGGAACACCCAACAAGTCCAAGCTGGGAGCCAATGCGATTCTTGGCGTGTCCCTGGCTGCAGCCAGGGCGGCCGCCCAGTCCTTTCATTTGCCCTTGTATCGTTATATTGGGGGCATAAACGCCAATGTGCTCCCAGTTCCTATGATGAACATCATCAATGGGGGCGCGCACGCGGCCAATAACTTGGACATTCAAGAATTCATGATTCTACCCATGGGAGCTGGGACCTTTGCTGAAACTATCAGGGTGGGAGTTGAAACATTCCATCAGTTGAAAGCGGTCCTTCAGGCCCAAGGCCACAACGTTGCTGTTGGAGATGAGGGAGGTTTTGCACCGAATCTTGACTCTAATGAGCAAGCCATCCGTCTGATAATAACAGCCATTGAAAAAGCCGGCTACACACCAGGCAAGGATATTGGCATCGCCCTAGACGCCGCAGCCAATGAGTTCTACCGCAATGGAAAGTATGTGCTGAAGGGTGAAGGGAAGAAGGGCATGGATGCGCAGGCTATGATCGATTATTACGAAAGACTTGTAGAGACGTATCCTATCCTTTCCATCGAAGACGGTCTGGCTGAACAGGATTGGCTTGGATGGGAGATGATGACCCAACGCCTTGAAGACAAGATTCAGATTGTAGGGGACGACATCTTTGTTACGAACCCAGCAATATTCCAAAAGGGAATCGATCGTGGCATAGCCAACGCAATCCTGATCAAGCTGAATCAGATCGGTACCCTGAGTGAAACCTTGGAGACTGTGGCCATGGCAAAGGAAGCCGGATACGAAACGATCATTTCGCACCGTTCGGGCGAGACTGAGGATACCTTCATTGCAGATCTGGCCGTTGGGCTAAACGCCGGGCAGATCAAAACGGGGTCAGGTTCTCGCACAGACCGTGTAGCAAAGTACAACCGACTTCTGAGGATTGAAGAAGAACTCGGAAAGGGAACCTGGCTCTCCGAAATCTACGAATAATGCAGGGATAGTATTGGTTCGCTTGATTCACAGGCGCCGCCGGGCGGCAAGACATGAGTACAGTAAGCAGGTTGCCCAAGAGAGGATACTATGCAAACGCCTCTCACTCAAAGTATGGGCGTGCAACCTTGTCCCACAACCCCTGAACCCCGAGAATCAACTCTGCCACTTCTCTGACAGCACCTCTGCCGCCGGGAGCAAGGGTCACGTAGTGGGCTGTATCGAAGAGATATTCTGAGCCATCAGCCACAACAACTGCGAAACCCACTCGATTCATGACGGTCAGGTCCACCACGTCATCCCCCACAAAAGCGGCTTCATCAAACTTGAGGTTCTTCGCAGAGAGAATTGTCTCCAGATGCGGCACCTTGTCTCTAACCCCCTGGACCACTTCGGTAATACCGAGATCCGCAGCCCTTTTTTCGACCAGGGGAGAACTCCTGCCGGAAATCAAGGCCGTCTCTATTCCGGCCTGCTTCAGCATTTTGATACCGTGGCCATCTCGCACATCAAAGGCCTTCGACTCTGTTCCGTCATCGTGATAGATCAGCCGTCCATCGGTCATGACCCCATCCACATCGAGGACCAGGATCTTTACACGCTCAACGCGCGTCCGGACCTCAGCGTTTAGGCGCCTTACAACTGAGGGGGCCTTGATGCGCTCTTTTGTACCGGGTTCTTCCAGAAAGCCGAGTTGTTTCGTCATGTATGCCTTGCCTTTCCCTCTCGATCTCCGTTCCCTGCCTCTCTTTCAGTGACAGGTACATTTCACGCTACCGAGGAGTATTGGACTGCTGTCTAATTTGTCAGAAAATACCATCATCTGGTCCATTGGGTCAAGGCGCTTGGTGCAGCGGCGGAAGGGGAAGTTGTTGTCTGTGAATCACCAGACAAACCCAAATCGAGGGCAGGCGTTAGCACCATAGAGAACGCCCCTCGGAGCAACTCAAGCGGTTCTATGTGGGACGTCGCCGCCGATGGACATCCGTCCGGGGCTAGGACTGAAACGAAGACGAGTGTTCATCATGAAAACATTCAAATAGACCATTAATGATCTGCCGCACTCCCTATGCGAGATACGTCTACAACACCGACTCTCTGCAAGTCCGGAGAAATCTTTCGTTACGATATCCTTTCTCTTGACCGCTTCGGCACCCTATTCTTCCTCACTGGGCCTTCCCTCGCTTGCATCGATAGGGCAACTGCCCCCCTTTGTTGTGCGTCACGTTGATTTACTTAGGGATCCCCCGACTTTGTACAGAGCATCCATTAGATGCCCCAGCCGTGCACGCAATTCCTTGTAGCCCTCCGGTGTCAGCTCCCCCTCACACGATTCAACAGCTTGAATAGCCTCGCTAATCTTTTCAAGGGCGGTTGTCTGATTTACCTGTTTTCGGGACCTATCCTCTATCATGTCCAAGCTGCCCTTCGCTTCTCCGATCTGGAACAATAGTCTGGATGCAGACGCCCCTCCATGCCGTTCGGCGACAACCCTTTCTCTGTGGGAGGTTGACGAATCCTACTTCAAACTCAATAACTCAAATCTGTTCACCGCTCAACCAGAAACACACTTTAGGAAACTATTGCCCCCGCATTTCCGATGAAGAATCCCGCGTGTCATCAACTCCACTCTGCCTTGGATACTTCTACTGTGAAGCTTTGCCTGACCACGAGGCTTATACTTCTCCATCGGGGGGTTCTTTAGTATCATGTCGCCAAAAATAAAAAGCCCTCGGTGCAGATTTTCACACCAAGGGCTCATACCCATGAAGTCAACGGGACCCTATGCACTAATTTTGATACGTGTTTGAAGGGAGAGTGACTTGCCTATTTGCCTGCTACGTAGATTCCTCTACCAGCCCTCTTTATCTTGCCCTGCTTTGAGGCTCTCATAAGAATATTTCTAACTTTCTTGTCTGCAAACCCGGTTTTCTTCATCAGTGTCGGAGCATCAATGCCTTTCTTCGTCCCTGTGATAATCCTGAGCACCCGGTCAGTGGCTGTCAACGCGGTGGCCTTTTTTTTTGCCGGGGCCTTCTTCTTGGCAGGGCCTTTTTTGGCGACGCGCTTCTTGGCAACGGGTTTCTTCTTGGCTACTCGCTTCTTAGCAGCGGGTTTCTTCTTGGCTACTCGCTTCTTAGCAGCGGGTTTCTTCTTGGCTACTCGCTTCTTAGCAGCGGGTTTCTTCTTGGCTACTCGCTTCTTGGCAGGAGCTTTCTTCTTGGCTACTCGCTTCTTGGCAGGAGCTTTCTTCTTGGCTACTCGCTTCTTGGCGGGAGCCTTCTTCTTGGCTACTCGCTTCTTCGCAGGAGCCTTCTTCTTGGCCTTGGGTTTTGCTTTAGCTTTGGGCTTCTTCGCGGCCTTAGCCTTCTCAAGCTTGTCAACCGCCTTCATCAATCTCTCGGTCTTCTTTGCGAGTGACTTGTTAGGCTTGTTTGTTATCTACCAGGTCTCTCAGTTCCTTTCCACATTTGAAAAAAGGGAGCTTCTTTGGTGGCACCTGAGTGGGTTCTCCCGTCTTTGGATTCCTTCCTACATACCCCTTGTAGTTTTTGACATAGATACTGCAAAAACCCCTGATTTCGACCCGATCGCCTTTTGCTAAGGCCTTGGACATTTCATCGAAGAACAACTCCACGACCTCCTTAGCTTTGGTTCTTGAGAGGCCACCCTTTTTTCTAATTGCCTCTATGAGCTCTGCCTTGTTCATCTGGTCCTCCTGAAATGTCACTTAAGCTATCATTATAGTCAATTAGCAAAGAAAGTCAATGAATATTAACTCCCCCTGCAAATTTCTTGATAAATGTCATGGGTGCACAAATTCTGTTCGTTTATTTCTTACAACAACACGAAGATAATGTCAATTACAAGGTGCAGCTATCCTGGACGAGTTAAGTCGTTTGCGTATACTACACTAATGGATTGACCAGTATGTCAGCAAAGGATGGGACACTTTTTGTCATACGCCGGAGATAACCAATGAGAAAGATCTATGAAGAATAACAAGACTTGCTAACAGATGTCCTTTGATTGAAGCGAGCACCAATCTACTTCACGTCTCTTGTCTCTATCTTGTTGCCTTGGCAAGGAGAAGCTTTTTCGAGATCAAAGAAAAGCAGCAAGGCAACCTCTTCACACTTCAGTTTCCACTCCTCCTCGACAATGCTTGTCAGTACAGACACATAACAAGAAGACAGATTCCACCGCAAAACGACGTTCGGCCTTGACTCCAGATAGCAGCTGTGACAAATAACTTGACATCCGTGTTGCGTCACCATCCTTCGGGATGGTAAGACTTCCTTGAGAAGGGAACCCTAATGCTGATGTTCCGTTGGTGTGAACTAGTCAGACCGGGGGCGATATAGCCAACATGAAAACCAAGCCTTATCAACTGTTGACCATAGTGATTATTTGCATTATTGCCGGAGGTGTACTTGCGCTTGGTTACACGGCGCTTTTCAGTACCGCAGTCAAAGAGGGAACCGAGTCCCGGTCAGGAGGCTTTCTCCCAAATCTGGCGAAGGTAAAGGCTCATCTCTATTTTGCAAATAAAGACGGTCAGTCCCTTAAGGCCGAAGAGCGGTCACTGGTTCGACATGACAATGCAGTTGAACACGCCAGAAGCATCGTGGATGCCCTGATTGAAGGGCCAAGGAGTGGGCTTCTGCCAACGTTGCCAGCGGAAACGAGCGTTCTGTCGCTCTATGTAACGGAAGATGGTATTGCCTTCGTGGATTTTGACAGAATCATCAGAGAAAAGCACCCTGGTGGCACCTTGTCCGAATTGTTCACGGTGTTTTCTGTCGTCAACTCTATATCCCTCAATGTCCCGGAGGTCGAAGCTACCAAGATCCTCATAGAGGGGCGGGAGGTGAAAACACTTGCCGGTCATATCGATATCCGATTTCCCCTTCGGCCCGACATCTTAATGATCAAATAACCATGGACTCAAGATCCGAATGGGTTGACTGCAGAGATCCTGCTGTATAGCTTGTGCACAACGGCTTTAAAACACTATATGCGACGCGTAACGAATAGCTAATGGGAAAAGTTTCACCTATCAGTAAGATGCGAAACATCGGCATCATTGCCCACATTGATGCAGGCAAGACCACTATCACAGAGCGAATACTGTACTACACGGGTCGATCCTACAAAATGGGCGAGGTCCATGATGGTGAAGCGGTTATGGACTGGATGCCGTATGAGCAAGAACGCGGCATCACCATTACCTCAGCCGTGACCACCTGCCATTGGAAGGGTTCGGAGATTCACCTCATTGACACACCTGGACACGTTGATTTCACGATTGAGGTGGAACGGTCCCTCCGGGTGTTGGATGGAGCGATCGGTGTATTCTGTGCGGTGGGAGGCGTGCAACCCCAGTCAGAAACTGTCTGGCATCAAGCCGACAAACATCATGTGCCCAAGATTGCCTTTGTGAACAAACTGGATCGTGCTGGTGCTGATTACTTCGGAACCGTTCAGATGATGTCTGATCGTCTAGGGGCAAACCCGCTTATTATGCAGATACCGGCGGGACTCGAGGAATCTTTTCAAGGAGTACTTGACCTGCTGACAATGAAACAGCTTGTCTGGGATGAGGAAACCCTGGGAGAGACTTTCAGGATCACGGATATCCCAGAACGTTTGATGGAAACCGCCGTTGAATACCGAGAGAAGCTCGTTGAGTCGGTAGCAGAGCTTGATGACCCAATAATGGATGCCTATCTCGCAGAAGCCCCTGTGACGCCTGAGATGCTCGTTCCCGTCATCCGAAGAGCGACTATTGGTCTAGAGCTTGTTCCTGTGTTTTGTGGTGCTGCTCTTAAGAACAAGGGGATACAACCACTTCTGGATGGTATTGCTGACTTTCTTCCGAGTCCCCTCGACGTGCCTCCCAAGGAGGGGTTTGACCCCAAAACGGGACAAGTCAAAAAGGTCCATCCCTCGGAGAGTGCACCGTTGGCTGCTTTAGTGTTTAAGGTGATGATGGACCAGGGACGGAGATTGAATTATGTCCGCATATACTCAGGCCGCCTACATACTGGTGACGAGGCTCTAAATCCCACCAAGCAGGTAAAAGAAAAGGTGGCAAGAATCCTTGCTATGCACGCCAATAAGCGTCAGCGTATCACCGAGGCAGGAGTCGGGAATATTGTCGGCATAGTTGGGTTGAAGGCCTCAGTGACTGGCGACACGCTGTGTCATCCGTCGGACCCCATTGTCCTTGAGGCGATTGATGCCTACGAACCTGTCATCTCAGTAGCTGTGGAGCCCAAGACACATGCAGATCAGGAAAGAATCGAGCAGGCGCTAGGCAAACTTGAGATCGAGGACCCCACGTTTCGGGTCAAGTACGACGAGGAAACCGGACAGACTATCATTTCCGGCATGGGTGAACTTCACCTTGAGATCCTGGTAGGTCGCTTGAAGCGTGAGTTCCATACACAGGTTAATGTGGGCAAACCCCATGTTGTCTGTAAGGAGACAATTCAGCGGGCAGGCCAGGCAGCAGCCGTGTTCGAAAAAGAGATTGGAGGGGTTCGTCATTTTGGGGAGGTGCAGCTCGAACTGTCACCTAGAGAGCGTGGCAAGGGAAATTGGTTTGCAAACAGCCTGTCCGAGGAATCGTTGCCCGCAGAATTGGTTCCGCATGTTGAGCAGGGTGTCGTGGAATCGCTGGAAAGCGGTGTTCTACTGGGATATCCGGTAGTCGATGTTGCGGTTGTCCTTATCGGCGCTACCTACAAAGAGTCTTCTTCCAGTGATCTGGCCTTTAAGGTTGCTGCTTCCATGGCCTGCAAAGAAGGACTGCGAAAGGCGGATCCTCTCCTATTGGAGCCGATTATGGCCGTAGAGATCCTAGTGACTGAGACCTTCATGGGAGATGTGATGGGGGACATTAATGCCCGGGGGGGCAAGATTGAGCACCTACGCCAACGTGGTGAAATACATATTGTGAATGCCACGGTGCCTTTGTCCAGGATGTTCGGCTATTCGACCGCCCTCCGTTCTGCTACTCAGGGCCGCGGAACCTTCACCATGCACTTTGCTTATTACGATCGTTCGCCTCAGCCCCCGAAATCTGTTTGAGAGCCTTTTCCACGGTATTTCTCTTCACAGTTCCTTTTGGCAGGAGGTCAAAGGCACGATTCAGGTGAAATTCGGCATTCCTGAATCGTCCTTTTTCCAGATAATAGAACCCCAAGTAGAAGTGGGCCTCCCCAAAACTGCCAAGCTTTCCATAAGTTTCCCCCAGGTAATAGATCCCGGGCAAATAGTGGGGTGCATTGTTCCGTAAGGTTTTGAAGCTGTCCAGAGCGCCATCAAGATCTCCCATCTCCGCCTGTGATCGCCCTAGAAGGAACCACCCCTCGGAGTCTTCTGGATTGAAAGCAAGGGCTCCCTTTAGCGTCTTCAAGGCGATCTCATAATCGCCCATATGGAAGTAGATCTTGCCAAGGTCCCGGACTATGTCTGGATCGAGAGGACGCCATTGAAGAGCCTTTCTTAGGTTTTCTGCTGCCTCTTTTCTGTGACCTTCTCGGTCGAGGAAAAGCCCTTTTCCGTAATATGCCAATGCGTCTTCCGGGTCGCGTCGGAGTTCTGAGTCAAATGTACCCCGAGCGGCCTCAGTATCGCCATAAAGGGCGATTAGCTTGGTACGGACTTTACGGAACTCGGTCGGATCTATGGGGCGAACCGATTCGGCTTCTTTGGGGTGGGTCTGTATCCAGGTATCAAGATAAGCCATTCTGGCTTCGACGGCTGGATGGGTAGTCAGATAAGTAGGAATGTCTTCAGGACCAAACCATCGTGCGGACCGAATCTCTCCCAACACTCTCAGCAGTCCTTCGCCGCCATAACCAGCCTTGATAAGGTATTTCATACCCACCTGGTCGGCCTCCACCTCATGCTCACGGCTATACTTCAGGGCAAAGGACTGGCCTGTTGCTAAGGAGCCCGTTGCCATTGCACTTGTGACATCAGCACCTCCGCCCAGGAATATTGCGGCCAGGACACCGGCCATGGTCGCTATGTTAATCTTCTTTGCCCTTTGCATCTGCTTGGAAATGTGATGACACAACACATGGGCAACCTCATGGGCTATAATGCCAGCCAGTTCTTCTTCACTCTCCATGGCCGCCAGAAGCCCACTGTTGATGAATATGTAGCCCCCGGGGCCAGCGAAGGCATTGTACACCTCTTCCTCAATGACATAGAAATGAAAATCAAAGGGTAAAGTTGGGATTTCTGCTACAATGCGCTGCCCAATTTTCTCGACATAGTTGGCTATCGAAGGATCTTCAATAATTACATAGTTTTCCCTTACGTAGAGCATGAGTTTCTTGCCCAGTTTCTTTTCGTCCTGTGCCGTCAAGGAGGCAACGGACGAAGAAAACGCGTAGGCCTCGGAATTGCCTTGCATGGCAATCACCGCCATAAAAACTGCGAATATGACTATTCTTGGAAAGCGCATCACACCGTTCATTGATTCCGAGTCTTCTCCAAAATGGGCTAAGTACACTTTTTCCCACAACATAATTGCCAATGGTGAACAAATCAAGGAATTCCTCCTGCTTTCTGATGGTCAAGGCGTTATGGCTTTGAAAAAGACCTTTTTTGTGTTAGAAAATGTGCGCTGGTCTTTTGTCAAAGCGTTCACCTCATTTTGTACGTGGGCACACTAGTATAGGTTTTTTCGTGAGTCATATTATTTGCATAGCGAACCAGAAGGGAGGCGTTGGCAAAACAACCACCGCCGTGAACCTTGGCGCAGCCCTTGCTGTAGCCGAGCGCAAAACCCTGCTTGTCGACTGCGACCCACAGGGAAATGCAACGACCGGAGTTGGTATAGACAAAGCTGATCTCCCCAAGAACCTCTATCATGGCTTGATTGAAAGGCACGCGGTCGAAGAGCTCGTAGTAGATACTGATCTGACTCACCTGAAAGTGCTCCCTGCGAGTATCGATCTGATTGGGGCTGAGGTGGAATTGATCTCTCAGCCAAATCGGGAAACGTTCCTCCGGGACCTACTAAGGCCCCTTGGCGAAGAATACGCCTACATACTGCTTGATTGCCCCCCTTCCTTGAACCTTCTGACCGTGAATGCGTTGACCGCGGCCCACGCTTTGTTGATCCCCCTGCAGTGCGAGTTCTATGCACTGGAAGGTTTGAGCCAGCTCCTTCAGACCTTTAAGAGGATTAAGAGGAACCTGAATCCGAGGCTTGTCATTGAAGGGGTGGTCCTGACCATGTTCGATGGTCGAAATAACCTCTCGCATCAGGTTGCTGAAGAGGCCAGGAAACACTTCGGGCGTATAGTCTTTGAGACACGCATCCCAAGGAATGTGCGGCTGGGCGAGGCTCCCAGTTTTGGCAAGCCCATAGTACTCTATGATATCACATCCAGAGGAGCCCAAAGCTATCTGGCCCTCGCCAAAGAGATCATGAATGGATGGAGGGGACGGCATGCCTAAGAAGAAGGTGTTGGGTCGAGGTTTGGACGCCCTTATACCTGACGTGAACAAGTCGGAGTTGGGACCAGAGTCTTTTTTCTACTGCGACCTTGATGCGATTCGACCCAACCCGTATCAGCCCAGACGGCACTTCTCCGACCAGGAGCTAACAGGACTGTCAGACTCAATAAAGGAGAAAGGAATCATTCAGCCTCTTGTTGTACGAACCGTTCCAACCGGATATGAATTGATTGTGGGAGAGCGACGCTGGCGTGCGGCTCGTCTGGCAGGGATTAAGCAGGTTCCGGTAGTTGTTAAGGAAGCTGCTGGTGCTGAAATGGTTGAGACAGCTCTCGTCGAGAACATACAACGACAGGATCTGAATCCGTTGGAGAAGGCAGATGCTTATTATCGCCTGATAAAGGAATTTGACCTCACCCAAAAAGAGGTTGCCAAGCGCGTGGGTCAGAACCGTTCTACTGTCGCCAATTTTCTGCGCCTCCTGAACCTGCCGAAGCCAATCAAAACTGATATTATGAACAACACCCTAAGTATGGGTCATGCCATGGCGCTTCTAGGTGCCGAGAACCCGGCTCAGCAGAAGATGGCTTGGCGGCGCATCATCTCGGAAAATCTTTCTGTCCGGGCCGCCGAGGCTCTGATCAAGAGACTCAAAGATCGCAAGCCCAAGGCCTCCAGGTCAAAGGAGCAGACGTCCGAAGCCATCTATATGGAAAGCCTGGCTGATGACCTGACCCGACACCTTGGCTCTCGAGTGCAAATCACTTGGCGGGGAAACCGGGGAAAGCTTCAAGTTGAGTTTTACAGCAACGAAGATCTTGAGCGGTTGATTGCCCGATTGAAGACCTCTTAGCCACTCCTCATGTCCATCCACATCGTAATAGATGGGTACAACCTGATCCGCCAGTCAACAGTCCTAAGTGACATTGAACACCGCAGTTTGGAGGAAGGCCGAGAGGCCCTTCTGCGGCGTCTGGATTCATACAAGAAAGTAAAGCATCACCCGGTAACGATAGTGTTTGACGGAACGCATGCGGACCATAGCATGGAAGCCAGGACGCGGTGGAAGGGCATCCATGTTCTCTTTTCACGACGGGGTGAGTCAGCTGATGCTGTTATCAAACGCATAGTAACCCGGGAACGCGAGCGGATTGTTGTGGTGACTTCCGACCGAGAGGTTGCTGATTTTGCCAGCGAACATGGAGCGGCGACGATGGATTCCATTGAGTTTGAGAATACGATGGCGTTTGCCACACATCCCGACATGTATCAGGCCGACTTTGTGGAGGAAGTAGACGAAGGATGGATACCTACAACGAAAAAGAAGGGTCCTCCGCGCCGCACATCCAAGCGACAACGAAAGAGCCACTCCAGGATAAGAAAGCTTTAACCGAGATTATCAATCCACTGCCTAACGGCTTCTAAGTAAATGCCGATAATAGACCACAAAGAATTCGAAGCAGAAGACCGTATCTACATTATCCCTGCCGGTACTATGTTCTTTGCAGTCCGAAAGCAGCCCAAGCCCAACAAGGACGCCGTCTTTTCCGTGGGTGTCGGGGACGACTGCCCGATGCTCGAAAGTAGGCTCTGTATTGGAATTAACGCAAGAAACCTGACGTATCGCTGCAAGTATCTGACCTCGTACGGCGAAAAAAATAACGGGAGCACGGTTCTTGAGTGGGTACAGTGTGGGTATGAGGGAAGGCCTCAGAAACGGTTAGTGAAGGTACTGAAGACTACCTCTAACTGCGACGTAGACGAATTTGGTTGTATACACCCTATGCTTGGTGAGGCAAACGAGCTGAAACGATGCGACTGTCTTGTGGGCTACGTGCCTTCGAATCTGTCGGTGCCCCATAACCAGATAGTGTGTACGTTCCTACAAACGCTTACTCCAGAATAGACCCCGTTTCTCATTGGGAGGCGTGGGGTTTTGATATGGTTGCGTTATTTTGATATTTCCAATACCAATGATAATGGGAAGCTATCTTGACAAATTCCTCGCTTCAAATATCCACGATTATGTAAAGATATCTTGAGTCGGAACACATCCTGAAAAACCCGCTATTTGGGAGCTAATCCACTTTTGATATGCAATCCTTATCGCAAGATTTCCGAACACCTTGTCTCCAATATCCGCTGCCGGTAGTCACCACTCATCCAACACTACTGATTTTCCCTCCGTATTTTCCCCGCAAAAAAATAGTGTAGACCGAGTGCCTATTCCT
>JAFDFO010000209.1 GCA_019309815.1 Deltaproteobacteria bacterium | reverse complement strand
GCCAATATCAAAATTGTATGCCAGAACCGCAAGGCGCGGCACGATTATTCTATACTCGATGAGTATGAAGCGGGTCTGGTGCTGCTGGGCACAGAGGTGAAGTCCTTGAGGCTCGGCCGGGCCAATATCAAGGACAGCCATGCCAAGATTCGACGAGGCGAGATCTTTCTGCACAACATGCACATAGGCGCCTATCCGTTTGCAGCTTACGGGAATCATGATCCAGAGCGCCCTAGAAAGCTTCTCCTTAACAAACAGGAGATTAGACGCCTCACCGGCAAAATCATAGAGAGGGGGCACACCCTCATCCCGCTAAAGATTTACTTCAAGGATGGGAAGGCAAAGGTCCTGTTGGCCCTAGCCAAGGGAAGGCGAAAATATGACAAGCGCCAGGCCATCAGGAATCGCGAGGAAAAACGGGAATTGGACCGGGCCAAACGGGAACGTACAAAGGTTTGACAACTCAACAGGGATGGGTTATCTTTTAACCACGTCTGCGTAGATAGACTGTATCCCTATTCATTAATCACTTTCCTTAAATACCCTCTATGTGGGGGCGAAACGGGTTCGACGGGGATAAAGAAGTATAGGTTGCACACCGAGCGCCTGCCAGCTCGTAAATAAAGGCGGGACATAAAATAATCGCAGACGATTATAATTACGCTTTAGCCGCTTAACGCAGGCTAACGTCCTCCCGGAACTCTCCTGCGGGTCCGGAAAGGGCGCCGACAAGCAGGATAGTCCCAATCGGTTGCTTGTTACGTGCGGGGCGAACTTCGCAACAAGCTAGCGCCTCAAGAATCCTGCCCGAAGGAGCCCTGAGGAGCGAACACGAATATTCGGGCTATGTGTGTAGAAGCCTATGTGGAATATCACCGGACGCGGGTTCGACTCCCGCCGCCTCCACCAGTCTTCGCTTGGAGCGAAGCGAGAAGCGGAGACTGCCGCGGCGTAGCTCGACAGAGCGAAGCCGGGCCTTCTGTTCTCAGATACATCAGATGCTCCAAGCTACGACTCGGCACGCCAGACAAAGGAATTATTTGTTCCATGATTAGCAGAAGTTCGCTTGGAGCATAGCGAGAAGCGGAGACTGCCGCGGCGAAGCTCAGTAGAGCGAAGCCGGGCCATTCGTTGCCCCTACCATGAACGCTCCAAGCTACGACTCGGCACGCCAGACACAAGAATTTCATCGTGAAATCAGCAGCATCCAACAAAAAAGCTGTGTTCTGTTATGTTTATATCCTGCAGTCAGAGAGTGACGGGAGCGCATTCTACGTAGGGTTCACTGAAGATCTCGAAGGTAGACTAAAGTACCACAATAATGGCCAGAATCCTCATACTGCTAAATCCAGACCCTGGCGGGTCAAAACGGCCATTGCCTTTACTGATCGCGAGAAGGCCCTAGATTTTGAGCGCTACCTGAAGTCCTCTTCGGGTCGTGCCTTCGCCAAGAAACGCCTATAACCCTGTCCCCCGCAAAAAACATGGTTCAGAAGATTTACGGTCATTCAAGAGCCGACATGACTGATAGGTACTGTGAATACCAAACCAAACAAATGAAGGTCGCTCTAGAAAGTGTGGTCGGCGAGGTCGTTCCGTTTGGCAAGTCGGATGGTCGAAGAAAATAAGAAGGCAGAGCCAAGTTTGACTCTGCCCATGTAGCAATCAATTAGCTTCTTCTAAATCGTTTCTTTACCAGCTCAAACTGCTGGCTACGGTGCTAACAAAGCACAAACCACTGTCGCCGCCACTGTCACCAGTGTCAAAACCCGTACCTGTGTCACCACTATCACCAGTGCCAAATCCTCTAGCAGTGTTACCACTGTCACCAGTACCAAATCCTGCACTACTGTCTGTGGGCTCGTAGAAAGCCAGATATATCTCTGCAGCCTGAAGTTGCCCTCCGACCCAAGCTACATAGTTTCCGCTTATGCTGGGAAATGTGTCTTGAAGGTCATTGTTGGTAATCCGCTCACGGCTTCTAAGAGTATTATCATGGACAACAATCTCCTTGTCATTGCCGTCGAAAGGCGTTGAGACCATAAGATTTCCATCGCTTTGGGCACTACCTTTCCAGATATAGCTCTCAGGGGCTCTGAAGGCGGGGCCGCTGGGAAGGCTATACAGATACATAGTGGTATTTTCGTCATTATCCGTCTGGGTCCACATAACCTCCTCAGCGCTAATTCGCGGGGCGCTATCATCCAGGACGTTACCTGGATCGACCGAGCCAGACAACAAAATGTGCGTTTTAGTTCCAACGTCATAGAACATGATCTCTCCGGAGCCAGCAGAGTCACCCCCAAATGGCGCTGAGGCCCAGACTATAAGCCCGTTGGCAATCTGTGGCGATACATCCTCAGCGCTGCGATCCGAGATGGTTTGAACCGTACTGCCATCCCAGAGAAATATGTCCCATTCACCATCCTTAAATCCGTGCCAAACTATATTACTACCGTCAGTCTGAGGTGACAGATCATCGTAGTCATTATATGTAATCTGGGTGGTCTCTCCCGTGGCTATGTTGTAGAGGAAAATCTCCTGGTCACCGTCAACATAGCCTTGCCAGACGAGATAATCCCCCTTGATCCGGGGAAAACTGTCCTCATAGGAATTATTGGTAACTTGGGTTATCGTGGAGCCGGCCAAGGGTATGCCGTTGAATCCAAGAGTGATGGCTATCACTATCAATAGGATGAATGACCCTGACTTCATAGTCCAAACCTACCCTTATTGCACACACTTACCGGTAATGTCTGTACAAAGACCCCCCACAATTCGGACCGGGGTTAACCAATCGCCTTCGGTGGTGGGTGTGTCTTCAGTACTAAACTGGAATTCAAAGATGGAGTGTTCGTTGATACCTTGGGAAACAGCACTTATTGCCCATAGTCCTATGTAGCTCCCTACCGAGTCGTCTACATCTCCCTGATACCATCGACTACCGTCACCTCCTACTTCCCAGCCATTTAAGACCAGGCCGTCGACATGACCCCCTGTTCCGCAATTGAAATCACTGTGAACCATAACTCTCCACGTATTTGTATTCTCGTCACTTCCGTAGAGCCTTACATGCTTGACTGTGTAGGGGCCTCCCAGATCAAAATACAGGTCTTCTCCACCAGAAGGGTGATTACCAGTACTGGTGTCGCCGTCTATCAGGCAATCCACTAAATTATATGGGAAGAAATCGTTATCATTGATGGGATATTCACCGCCATAGGCACCTATCTCCCCATATCCATCAATTATGGCAGGTGAATCTGGAGCAAGATGATAGGGATTACCGTCTACGTCTTCAAACTTGGGATCTGCAAAGAGAAGTGTCTCCCCAGGCACTGCACCGGTTGCACCAAGTAGGCTACAGGTGAAGCTCAAATCATATGTGCGTCTGCCCAGTTGTGCTCCTATACACTTCCTCAGGTCTCTTCTATCACCCGTGCTGCAATCTGGTGAGGCGCATAGACCGCAAGAATATGACAGCCAGTCCTGATTGTTGGAATAAAGCAGGTTATAGTCACGATCTCTAAGCGTATTGTCAAAGCATGCTCTTATACCTGCCCTTTTATTATAGGCACATATGTTGTTCTTTATGGTAAGCGGCCCTGGAGGCATCCCTGAAGGGGGACCGATTAATCCATCAGCGACGTCGTCATAGATAATGCCGCCACCTCTATCGTCGCTTGGATCCTCTGGGGTGAGGTGGTCATTACCGTTGTTAACCACAGTGTTGTTGACAATCACCTCCATCCAGTCACTAAACCTGATGCCCGCCGCATGATTATCATAGATGAGATTGTTTTCAATGGTGCCGGAGGCACCCGTTACAGCAATGCCACCACCCGTCAAAGTTACGTTGTCTCCCCCATTGTTGTAGATCTTGTTTTGCCTGATGGTCATAACAGCTCCCAAGGCCGAGGCACTCTGATGAGGGAAATGTGTGGCGATTCCTGAACGTATATTATCATGGATCTTGTTTTTCGTAATCTCCACCGTGCAATCGTTCCATGTAACGATTCCCGGCAGGTTGTTGTAGCCAATGTCGTTTTCGGTAATAGTCACTACTGCATCCAACGGCAAGTTATCTGTTATGGATATTCCAGCGCGGGAATTATTGCAGATATAGTTTCTCTTGATGCTCACTGGTTTGTCG
>JAFDFO010000047.1 GCA_019309815.1 Deltaproteobacteria bacterium | reverse complement strand
TCCGAATTCGGGTTTCATCAGCAGGATGGGTACTCATGAATTCAGGGGGTGCCTGTCCCCCTTTTCCTTCTGCCATCCTTTCCCAAAACACTACCGCGTTGTGCGGGTCGTAGCCGGCCATCGCCATGAATATCAATCCCAGATGGTCCGCCTCACTCTCATGAAGACGGCTGTACGGAAGCATCAAACCATATTGAGAACCAACGCCGAAAGCTGTCATCCAGAGCTGTTGAGTCTGCGCTGGCTGATTTGCCAGGGCTGCCGAAAGCGCCACTCCACCCATTTCAACAGCCAGTCCTTGGCTCATTCGTTCGCTACCGTGCCCAGCAATTGCATGGGCGATTTCATGTCCCATCACAACCGCAAGTCCGGCCTCATTTCCAGCAATCGGCAAAATCCCCGTGTAGACTACGACTTTTCCTCCTGGCATACAAAATGCGTTCGCCTGGTCACTATCTACCAGATTGAACTCCCAAGCGTAATCATGAAGTCTGTCGGACATATCTCTCTCCACAAAGAACTCCTCCACAGCTCTCTGAATCCGTATGCCAACCCGTCTGACTGCTTGGGTCTGATCCTGATTTGTGCTGAGTTTGTTGGACTTCAGAAATTCATCATACTGTTGAAAACTCATCGGGAGAATGGTGGAATCTGGAATCAGGTGTAATTGCCTCCTGCCCGTAACCGGAACTGTACTGCAGGATAGTACGAGAAGCAGAATGACCAAGAGTGGGGTAATACATCGCTTGTCAGGCTTCATCATTACTTCTCCTTTTGAAACGGAGTTGTTTGTAACTGACTCCGAAGATACTTCAAGCCAGCCGATCAGAACCGGTCAGAACGTATGTTGCCTACCTCGTCGTCAAGGGCATCGTCCATCGCGTCCATATAATCCTCCAAACTGAATTGCGCCCCGCACGACGTGCAGGCCAAATAGACCTTGCGTCAAGATCGACGAATCGCCAGCCTGTCACCACATTCTGAGCAAAGCATCAGAGACCTCTCTACCCGCCGCCTTTCCCTGCCCTATTGTCATCATTCACGTCATCTGTCAGCAAGACAGTATCCATAGCGGCTATCAACGCTCCACCCTCAGGTATTCAACCAACACTCGAGGGTCGTTTGTTCCGATACCGTCCACCCCCATGTATTTCATAACCAGGGCATCTGCAAACGCATGGGTCGCAACGCAAGAATCTGTGGGACATCCAACAAGGAGTACGCCCGTCCTGATGCGGCTATTTATGCTCTTTGCAGCCTTCACAAGTTCATGCCAAAACGAGATAACGTAAACGTTCTCCTCGAGGTTGTTCTTCTCAATCAACTCCACTACTGACCGCTCTGTACCTTCTTCCTTTAGCTCAACCACAAGCGTCACCTTACTGTCGATCAGATCAAAGACTTCCTGAAGCGTAGGAATTGCCTCACCTTTGCCTGCATCCAGTTCCCTTATGTCGCTCAGTTCATAGCTGCTGACGGGTCCGGTCCCATTTGTGGTCCTGTCCACGGTAACATCGTGTATGACGACGAGCGCCCTGTCTTTAGTCAGGCGCACATCGATCTCCACCGCATCCACTCCTATCTCCATAGCGCGGCTAATCGAAAGCAGGGTATTCTCAGGCTCCAGGGCAGCAGCCCCGCGATGTCCCATAATCATCATGTTGCTTTCCCCTGGTTTTCTTCATCTTGTGCCTGTCTCTTTCTGAGTTTCAATACGCGTGGCACAGAGTGCGAGGGAGGCTATCATCTTCATTCAATTTGGGTCAACAATATTCAGAAGCAGCTTTTTCCCATTACCTCATGGCAGAAGCGAATAACTGGAGCGCTAAAAAGGCCAGAGGCAGCAGCCTTTTCGTCTTTGGAATTCACTTTCACATCTGGCCAGCTGTCTTTCATAGTTTTTTGCTCTGCGTTGGACCTTACTGGCAACCTTCCGCAACCATGCTTTTTTTCGATAGGTTTTTCGGTTAAACCCACCCTGTCCTTCGTGGTAGGCAAGATACATACTGTATGCGTCATTCTTGGCGATCCCGCACTGTTTGTGACTCACATTGCAGTACCACCCAATGAAGTCTATGGAGTCACCGAAGTCATCCCGATCAGCCCCTCCGTTCCCTGTGGATTGCTTGTATTTCTCCCATGTACTGTCCAATGCCTGTGAGTAGCCAAAAGCCGAAGACGGACGAGGCCCGGGAAAGATACAGAGGCAAGTGGTTCGTGGGGGTTTTGCCTTAGCTTCATACTTGGATTCCTGATGCATGATTGCCATCATGACCGGGATAGACACACCCCACTTCTTACGGGATTCGTAGGCACTCTCGTACCAGCCTCGGTTGTCCCGAAAGATTTCACATATGTCATTCGGATACCTGGGTGCATCCGGGGTGCCGGCGCACCCACAGAGGCAAACAGCCAAAACAAAGAATACCCCTATATGAAATCGCGTCCGCAAGCTATCCATGTTCATCTGCTGGGGGTAGGCACCATATGCTTCCACAACTCGCGTGAAGACATCACCCCATCTTCACTTCACTGTCTAGCCATTCAAGATAGTCATTACTTCCGCAGACAATCGGCACAGCGATAATTTCCGGGGTCTCGTAGGGGTGAATGGCCTTGACGGCTTTCTCCAGTTCATCATAGAGACTTTTGTGCGTCTTCACGTAACACAACCATTCCTCGGCGGTCTCGATAGTCCCCTTCCACCAATAGATGCTTGTGATAGGGCCAACAAGTTGGGCGCAGGCAGCTAATCTCTTTTCCACCAGCGCCTTGCCAATCTTCTCTGCGTCTTCCCTATGCTCGGTTGTTGTAACCACCTGGAGATGTGTTTCCATAGCAGGTTTACCTCCCACTAAAGGGTTCTGAAATTATTTCCACTCAGGAAACCACTTCCTTTGCCTTCAGTTTCGCATCAATAAGCTGCTTGTGATTTAGACGAAGGAGTTTGGCTAATTTGTGAACCAGATAGTCTTCGTGCTTGTCCAACTTTCCATCTGTGTATGCAATCCTCCAGATGGTTTCAATGATCTGGAGTTTCTCCTCCACGGAGTAATTCTGGTTGATGAGATTTGTAAATTGCCACAAATCAATGCTTTCCTTCAACTCCCCATGTGCCG
This sequence comes from Deltaproteobacteria bacterium, assembly GCA_019309815.1. Classification (GTDB taxonomy): domain Bacteria; phylum Desulfobacterota; class Desulfobacteria; order Desulfobacterales. Next base: position 17,867 of record JAFDFO010000047.1, on the reverse strand, counting down.
CTTTAAGAAGTGCGGCGGCATGCTCACCGGATAAACCGAAGTCCCTCCTAAGGATGGAGACAACATAGTCTCTTTCCGACTCACTGAACTCACCGTCTATATGAGACATCTCCAGAAAAAGGGCACAGGTAGCAATACGGATGTCATGAGACCCCGACTCTTCTTTGGCCGTGGCCCCATCTCTCGGAGCCTGACTGAAGAACCTCTTCACCAGATCGATCATTTCTTAGCCCTCTGTTCTGTGGTTTGTTGTTCCTTAGAGCATGGACTCAAGCGGTGTGTATTCGAGATCAAGGGCCTCTGCCACCGCCTCGTAAGTGACCTTTCCTTGATAGACATTTACACCCTTTGCCAGGGCAGGATCCTTTCGGAAAGCGCTTGGGATTCCTTCTTCCAGCAGTTGCATCAAATAAGGGAGGGTCGCGTTTGACAGCGCATAGGTGCTTGTTCGAGGGACGGCTCCGGGCATGTTGGAAACACCGTAATGAAGAACCCCATCCACGACGTTTATGGGATCCGAATGCGTACTGGAACACGTTGTTTCAACACATCCACCCTGATCCACTGCCACGTCCACTATGACACTGCCGGGCTTCATGGCTTTGACCATGCTTGCCGTGACCAGGCGAGGGGCCCGGCCTCCTCTTACCAGAACTGCACCGATAAACAGATCCGCCTTGCGCACTGCTTCGGCGATATTCACGGGGTTTGCCCGCAACGTGGTAAGCCGACCATGCAATACCTGATCCAGGTAACGGATGCGGTCAGCGTCCACGTCCAACAGAATCACGTGCGCCCCCATGCCTAGGGCAATCTGGGCCGCATTCGTCCCTACCACACCGGCACCGAGAATGCTCACATCTGCAGGACGCACCCCTGGGACTCCTCCAAGGAGCTTGCCCCGCCCTCCCCGTGTCTTTTCCAGCAACTGGGCTCCTACCTGAACCGCCATGCGTCCGGCAACTTCGCTCATAGGAACCAGCAATGGCAAGCTTCCGTCCGGGCACTCTACCGTCTCATACGCAATGGCTGTCACACCACGTTTCAGCAACTCGTGGGCCAATTCTTTTTCAGCGGCCAGATGAAGATAGGTGAACAAAACCAAGTCAGGACGCATGAAGTCATACTCAACGGGCTGGGGTTCCTTGACCTTGATGACCAGGTCCACATCCCATGCCTCCTGGGGAGTAGGAACCAGGCGAGCCCCGGCCCTCTGATATTCATCGTCCTCAAAACCGCTTCCTTGCCCCGCTCCCGACTCCACAAGGACCTCGTGTCCGCTTTCTACAATCTGCCAAACCCCGCCAGGCATCATTGCCACACGGTACTCATCATCTTTCACCTCTTTGGGCAACCCGATGATCATCGTCAATCCTCCAAAATCAAGTTTGGATCAATCGCAACACACTTTGTTGCCTGCCAGTTCCCGCGTTGCTCGGGACTAACGGCTGTCCCCTTATTTCCCAGTCATTCCCTTTTGTCAAGAATTGAGCAAGCACCGGGACATTCTTTCAAGATTTCATCCGGGTTGTCTCTGAAATACTCCCAAAAAGGAAAGGTTCTGCACTGTGTGGGTCTCACATCGTAAATGGAACATCGTCTGTTTTTCTCATCAAAAAACAGACAATGAAAGCTGCCTTCAATTTTCACCTCTTTTAAGCAAAACCGACTGACGATTCTCACCAGATAAAGACCGACGAAACGGTCAATATCTTGGCCCATGAAATCCGCAATCTTTGACACCTCTTCCATAGTTACCCAGGTATAGCCGGATTCGCCTGTGCAACAATAGCCATCGCAATTTTCACAGGCCATGGGATCAAAGCTGAAATCAAATCCTTCTTCTCTCATGATATTGAAGATCCCTCCAGCAAGCTGGAGCGAATCTTCGACCGTAAGGAACACTGCCATTTTTTGATTCGCTCGCTAACCTTTATCCGCCTCTGGCGGGCCGCAGCCCCGCTGAACTGGATCTCCGCTAGGCTCCGACAAGCTACGGGGAATTCGCTCGCTATTGCGGTTCACTGAGTGTTTTGGGTTTCAGGACCCGATGCACAAGGTCTATCCCTGCCTGGCCCTGAAAACAAGGCATTCCCAGTCGTTCTTGGTTCTGTGGTGAGTCAGCTCCAGACCCTTTGCATGCCATGCACCTGATAATGCGTCACCTTCACCAGCGAGCAACCCACCTGCAACTAGCCACCCATCCGTCGCCAGATGGAGCCTGATTTCCTCGGCAATGCCCTCATGAATGGCGGCTGACAGGTTGGCCAATATAAGAGCGAAACGCTTTTTCACAGACGATAGAGGCTCATTGCTCACCTGGATGAAACGCTCCAGTCTGTTCATGGTTATATTTCTCTTGGCCGTTTCTACGGCTACAGGATCTATATCCAAAGCAAGCATATTTGCTAATCCTACTTTTGCTGCAAACATGGCCAGGATTCCGCTTCCTGTGCCCAGATCTAGAACAGGGGCTTCGTCCTCCATGAACGGGCGGAGAAACAGAACGGATTCCATGCACAGCTGTGTAGATTCGTGAAGCCCCGTACCAAAGGCCTCGCCAGGATCAAGGACGATCTCCTGTTCCCCGGGAGCAAGTTGGACGTCTTTTGGGCTCGGCCTGATCCACACAGATCCGATTCTAAACGGTTGAAACAACGAGACCCATTTTGTAGCCCAGTCTTCTTCGTCTATTAAGCGTGCCTTGACTTCCGCTTTCTCGGGCCCGGCAGGAAAGATGGAGGACAATTCCTCCAGGTGATCCTCGAGTTCTTCTTGCAACGTTGGTTGCCACGTCCCCTCGGGAAGGTAGCTGCGGAGAATCAATCTGTGTGGGGGGGAGGTCTCTTCGTCCAGCCAGGCGCCAGAAAACCCCCTTTCCTCCAGGAAGGCAGGCAGGACCTCACTCCAAAGCCCGGGTATCGCTAAGGTAATCTCATGCCAGCGTCGCTTACCTGCTTTGTCCTGAGAGGCCATTTCACTCAACCTGTATCGATATCTTTGTACATCATCATGGCATCCTGACCCCCAGGATAGAAGTTACTCCTGGTGTCTAAAAGGATGAATCCGTGTTTCTTGAAAAGCCCTCGGCCGGGCATATTCTCAATTGCGGTATGCAGAACCAGTGTCTCCACTCCTGTTCTATGAGCCGCCTTTTGTATCTCATTCAGGAGTAAATCTCCAATGCCGCGTTTCCGCTGTGCTGGTTCTACGGCAATAGCAAGGAGCTCGGAAACTCGATGAAGACGTGACTCACGCCCCAGTCGGCGGATCATGGCAAATCCCAAAGGATGTTCTTCGACCACAGCCAAGAGGGTTACCGTGATCCCGGCCATAAACCAGTCAGGCAACATATCTTCGTACGGCCCGTACTCCTGAAACGCCGTCTTGCTGAGGCCTCGAATATAGTCCACGTCTCCAGCCCTGGCTATCCTCACGGAACACAGTTATGAACCCTGACCCATGCTTGAGATGGACTTAGGGCTTGCGCAGAAATAACTTCGCAAAATTGGCGCTCAGATTTGGGTCAGATTTGGCCGATCCGATTGAGCAAAATCACAGCAATAGCCGGCTATTTCGCGGATTTTGCGAATGAGGTATCGGTCAAAGATGGCCTGAAGCTGCGATGCCAAAATGTTAAGTTATTTTTGAGCGAGACCTTAATCTTATTAGAAAGCATGAGAAGAGTCAAACCTGTCCCGGAGACCGCCCGTGTCTGGCAGAAATCGTTTCTCGCCGTGGCAAGATTTCCCCTTGTGTAAGTATCCCGCTGTGCTTATGATCCTGGACAGAACTCTTTTCGGTTCGTATGTTCTCTTCGTTTGCGATACGGAAACCATGTGCGTTAGGGATTGAAGCTCCCCGCAGCAAGCTACAGGGAATGCGCTCGCTATTGCAGTTCATGTTTTGAGATAGCTTTCCGAGGTGGACGGTGAGTAATAGTTTCAAATCTGTTCTGATCATCGCCGATATTGAAGGAAGCTCCGGCTGCTGGGGCCGCAGGGCGGCAAAGTCCATGACCGAGGAGTGGTATGTTGCCTCCGTTGAGATGACACGAGATGTCAGTGCAGTCGTTACAGGTCTCCTTGAAACCGGGGTCAGGAAGGTAACAGTCCACGACTTCCACCGAACAGGATACAATCTCCTGCCGGAATACATAGATTCCAGAGCACGGGTTCTTTCAGGCTACAGGCACGGTCCTGTGCCAGGCATTGGAGATCCGGATGACGCCGAAGCAGCTTTATTCCTGGGCATGCATGCCGCCTCAGGCAGCAACGCATTCCTATCCCATACCTTTACCTCACGTATTCAACAATTAGAGGTGAACGGCGAGGCAATGTCTGAAGTGGAACTCTTCTCCGCGTCATTGGCACCTTATGGGGTACGACCGATCTTCTTCTCAGGCTGTCCCGTTGCCTGCACTCAGGCACAACGGGCCATTAAGGGGATTAACTGCTATCCCATCGACAAGACTGTTGGGCAGCAAAGATTTGATGTCGATGCCTGGAGAGCCGGCTTGAAAAGCGCAGCGATCAAATCTCTTAACAACGTTGGAATGGAGCCACATTTGCCAACGGGGCCGTTCAAGGCAGTGGTGACCATGCGGGACGGCGAAAAACCCGCTCAGAAGATTGCACGACGGTGGGGTTTTGACTGTAAAGGTGCCAGTATTTCTCTGGATGCGCTTGACTTTAATGAGCTCTACAGAGACCTCATTAGACTTTGTTATCTCACACCCCTGACTGAAAAGATCGTCCCTTTGGCTCTCCTTTGGTACAGACTCTATGGTTACTTTGGCCTGGCCATGGTGAGGCGGCATACCAAAAGATTGCGGCAATAATTCTCTAGAGCGGTTGTCAAAAATATTTTCCGTTTTGAACCATTTGTGAGGAGCCGGCAGAGGGTATCAAGACTGCCGTAAAAGGAACAGATTTTTGACAACCGCTCTAATCCCTCTCATTTCTCCGACAGCTTTTTTCTGAGCTTTGACAGCGTTGCAGATTTTGTGGAAGCCCATAGTTCCATGGCCTCTTCCTCAGAACAGTGGGCTTGAGCGAGAACACACTCGATGAATCTCTTGGCCTTTTGCTCCTCTGTCATCCTCAGACTTCTCTGCTTGCGGATCACATATGTGATAGACTTTTCTCCTTCGGTCCACTCAATAGAACCTGTTAGATCAACACTGACAGTGCCTCGAGAGCCTCCAGCCACTTTGAACCGATTGCTTGGGATTTCCCCAATCTTCACGCAAGCAGTATACCTTGGACGGTTGGGATCAGAAGGGTCGGTGCCAGCGCCTAATACCAGCCATTTGCGGTCAAACTCCTTGCGTACCTTCTTGATTGAGGTGTTCCCTTCCAGGCTCTTCAACTTAACCCGATTGAAGCGCCTAGAGGCATAAATCCTCTTAGCAACGAAGTAGTTCAACACAGCCCCGGAGTGTGCCTTACGAACCAACCCATCAATAAACTCCCTAAACCCGCGTGCATCCATTCACGCCTCCTCTCCTTGAGACCTTCTTTGCGACGGACAAATCTTCTTAATTCTATCCTTTAACTGTTTGGCACTATGCAGGAGGTTCTAACACTATTCTGCAAAGAGTGGTGTCTATCCATCGTCGATAGAGGCCCCTCAATATTCAACGATGTCTTGCAGGTGGGAAATAGACGTAATGATGTCGACCCTTACCTTTGTAAAGGCTCGGTTCTTCTTGATTCCAAACTTTTTTGCAGAAAGGGCATACGTCTCCCTGGAAGCGCCACGCCCGTCGATGTGGTGCACGTCCACATCCTTAAGCGTGACAAAGCTCTTTCCAACTTCGTGCAGCGTGCCAATATAGATGAATGGGGTAGCAGTATCCAAAACCACAGGCTTGTTGAGAAACTCTTGTAACTCTGCTTTTTCCATGGTGCTCTGCCTTTGGCTGCCAAACAACTTTGTAGTTGTGCTACCTGCTATTAGTCATCAGAGTTGCCACTGACGATCTTTCTGTCCATAAGCCTTCCCAAAATCTTAAGGTGGCTCTTCTCTTCTTCGGCAAGCTGGTGCAAGAGCTTCATAGCCTCTTCATCATCAGCCTTATCTGCATAGCGCATATACAGGTCCAATGCCTGGGCCTCGATCATCATGGCCATCTCAACAACCCCTTGCCTTGAGCTGTTCGGAGGTAGTCCTGGTTGGCCTCCATGAGCGATTCCGCCGTCATTCCGCCTTCGAGGGCATCCACTGCGGCCCGTTTCTCCAACTCCCCCTCGTCTTTGAGGGAGGGGTCGAGATTCTTGGCTATCTTGAAGAGGGTGGCCTGATGTTCTCTCTCGAATCTTGCAAGCTGCCTGAATGTATCAACGATCTCAGCTCTTTCAACTGACGAGGCCATTTGAGTAAAGAAGGCGCCAAGATTGCGTTCCATGGCATAGGCCACGGTCACTATCTCTAAAAGCGTCTCACCGCCAGAGAAATACATCAAGCCGAGTTCCTTGGGGCCAACAGCGTATTCGTCTTGCCACGCCATAGCCCCACCCTCAACGTTGTAAACTTCTTCCATGCCTTGGCCGCTCATGATCGAGGCGGCAGAGGCACTGCGACCCCCGACAGCACAGTAAACAAGCGTTGGCTTGGCAGCAGCAAATTCATTCAGACGGTCCGCCAGCTCCGGGAGCGGGATCAGCTTCGCGCCGGGCAGATGGAACTCTTCGTACTCCCACTCCTGCCGCACGTCCACGAGATTGTAGTCGGATACGTCGTGGGAATCCAGATAATCCTTGGCCTGTTTGGTGGTCATCGATTTAGGTCGGCCCATCAGTGATTCCCTTTGCCTTCATCCTTTTTTCCTATGTTACTGCGTTTTTGGAATGACAATATAGAATGTACTCCCCTCTCCAGGTTCTGATTCGATGCGGACGGACCCGTGTAATTTCCCGGTTGCTTTCTTGACAATGGCAAGGCCGAGGCCGGTTCCCTCATACTCCTGACGGGTATGCAGCCGCTGGAACACACCAAATATCTGCTCGTGGTAGCGGGGTTCAATTCCTATACCATTATCGCGCACGAAAAGCTCATAGGCCCCCTCCTTGAACGGGCGCCAACCAATCTCAATACGCTTTCGTGGAGAATGGTTGAACTTGATCCCGTTTTTGATCAAGTCCTGAAAAACCTGGCGGAGCAATGTGGGATCTGCGCAAATTGTGGGCCACTCGCTTTCCATCACAATCTCAACGTCTGGAGTCAACGCAAGTGATACCATGAGCTGCTGGAGAAACCCTCCAATGTTAACCGTCTCAGTAGGTGCACGCAGTCTGCCAACCCCGGAAAATTCCAGCAAGTCTTCTACCAGTTGCTCACCCTGGCGAACCGCAAGATTGAGATTGTCAATATACTCTCTTTGGTCCTTATTCAGTGTCTTCTCCAGCTCCTCATACAAGAAGCCCGTGTAGTTGGCAATTGCTCGCAGAGGAGCCTTGAGATCGTGGGACACTACATAAGCATACTGGGAAAGCTCTTCATTGGCTGCCTCAAGGTCAGCCGCCTTCATTGCAAGATCATTGTGCGCAGTACGCAGCGCCTGTTCAGCTCTTTTGCGCTCGGTGAGTTCAAGTTTCAATTGCTCGGTAGCCCTGGCGAGCTTGGCCGTTCGTTCTTCAACACGTTGTTCGAGTTCATTGTGGGCCCTTTGAAGCGCCTCTTCAGCCACCTTGCGGGGCCTGATGTCTCGCAAGGTGTGGACGCTCCCCACCAGTGTCCCCTCAGCGTCCAAATAGATGGCTGCGCTTATGCTGACGTCAATAACCTCTCTCTCCTTGGTATACCGACGGCTTTCGACACCGGAGAAACTCTCTCCGGCAAGCACCTTGTCAATCATCATTTGCGTTTCCGGCCAGTTTTCATCAGGAACATAATCTAGCTTCTTCCCCAACTGCTCGTGCTGGGACCATCCAAACACCTTGGTGAAAGCCGGATTTGTGTAGCTACACTTCCCCTCCATATCATACACAACAACAGGGTCCGGAGATCCCTCCAGAACGGCACGATGTCTCTCCTCGCTCTCCCGAAGCGCCTTTTCTGCCTGTTTGCGGTCAGTGATTTCAAGCGTGATCTCTACCACGCCCCCAATCTTGCCACGTTGGTTTCGAACGGGATACCCTCGTACCAACCACACCCGTCCGTCCGGGCTCGTGAGCTCTGCATTCTCGGGCTGATGTGTTTCGTAAGCTTTCGACACAGGGCAGCCAGGGCATGGTTGTGTTCTCCCGTGCCAGACCTCGTAGCATCGCCGTCCCACCACATCCCCCGGAGTCAAGCCTGACGATTCGGCTGCCACACGGTTTGCCCACACAATCCTGTGCTCTCTGTCATGATAGACCACGGATTCTGACATGCTGTCCAAAATGGCACTTTTCTCCCGTTCGCTTTTTCTCAGGGCCCTCTCGGCCCTTTTGCGTTCAGCGATTCCCTCATTAAGCTGTTTGGCATATATGAGCGACTGCTCGTGAGCAATTTCCGTTCGCCTGATCGTATCACGTAGCTCCGCCTCGGTTTGCTCCCGCTCGGAAAGACGCTCCTCCTCGAGCTGAAAGATATCCCAGAATAGCCGGGCAGTCACATTATCCATGAATCTGACGTGACCTGGCCGCGTTTTGCTTATGTTGTCGGCAACCTCGTCGCTGCCGGTAAGCTCAATAATCATGTTGAGATTATCCAGCTTGTACAGATCACGGTAGTCTGTTGTGGTATAAATCCCCTTCTTCCTGGCGTAGCGGCAGCCCACAGCGTCTGGCTTTGAGTCTGCTACCCCAACGAGGTTCATCCGAAGCTCTTTGAGTTTTTCAGCAAATATCATGTCCATGATCGCCTTACACCCTCGACCACCACCAACAATTGCCACGTTAAGTGCTAAATCTTGTTCCATAGCATTTTCCTCATCCAAAAGCCGTCATGTTTGGAACAGCCCCGTCATCAATGTGAAGTCAAAGTCACCTACAGACCAATTTTGGAGTTTAGCCATTTGTAGGGAATGAACATGGGTACTTCCTTCTGGTACGCTCGATACTCGTCGCCAAATTCGGCAACAAGCTTTCCTTCTTCCAGGTAAGTCCCAATAATCAGATGGGCAGTGAGTATGATGTTGACTATAATGGCAGAGACATCAAGCTGCCTCGCCCAGATGAAAGCGATTGCCCCCACGTACCAAGGATGTCGCATTATCCCCAGAATTCCAGTGGCGTTTAACTCGCCTGTTTTGGTCATTCCTTCAGAAATGCTTCTCTGCTTCACTTGACGAATGCCCAGGAATTGAAGTGCATCATAATGGGTGACTCCAGCAGAAAACAAGAAAATGGCAATTAAGAAAAGGAAAACTTGGAGCATCCTCAGGTAGCCATCCCAGACGAATACCGACTCGCCCTGCACTGCGTATGAATATATCGCTACGGGTATCAAGGTCAATATGGCGAACCCATTGTAAAACAGCCGATAGAAGCGAAAGTGATTGCCCAGCTTGGACTTCAAGTAATTGGTCACAGTGATACTTACCAACGCACTGTGCACAACACACCACGATGTCCACAGCAGTGCGAGTATCACGTATTCCATAGGCTTGACAGTCAATAACCCGAAATCCCTCTTGCTTCTCCCTTAGGGCTCGCTCAAGAATAAGTTCGCAGAATTGGCGCTCAGATTTGGGTCGGATTTGTCCGATCCGATTGAGCAAAACCACAGGGCACGAAGTGAAGCGGCAGCGCTATAGCCGGCTATTTCGCGGATTTTGCGAATGAGGCATCGGGCAAAGATGGCCTGAAGCTGAGATGCCAAAATGTGAAGTTATTTTTGAGTGAGCCCTTAGTCTTCGCGATGCTCCGTGAAAACCACTGGCCTCTATTAGTCCATAATAATGGTGCGCAAATCATCTGCAAGCTTTGGATCCAAGGCCCTGAGAATCTTGTATTGCTCGAAAGCATCGGTCAGCCTGGCAATTTGATCATAACTAACTCCCAGGGAAAAATGGGCCTGTGCATTCTCGGGATTGATTTCAATGACTCTCTTGAATGCTTCAATCGCATTGCCATGCGCTTCTAACAGGCTGTAACTCATTCCGATGAGGAAGTTGGCCTCTTCATGATCAGGATTAATTTGAATTGCTTTCGTATATGCCTTCACTGCCTTTTTTTCCTTCCCTAATGCAGTGTAACATTTCCCCATAAGAAGCCAACCTTCTAAACTAGAGGGATTCTCTTTCGTCACTTTATCCAGATGACCAATGGCCTTTTTATACTCTTGTTCAGCAAATAGCTTCTCGGCAGGCTCGAGAGAGTTGTCAGCCAACGTCTGACCTGTCAATACTAGAACGACTAAACAAATGACGGGCAATACAAGCTTTCTATTCATTATTCCTGACTCCTTCACCGACTATTCGTCTCATGGCATCGGCTCCGTTATGCTCGCAGAGTTCACACGCCCCGAGCTCTATCAGACAATCAGCGTTTGATATGGACTAAAGTGCGAGGCATCTCCGTCGCTATCCTTTTAGGATAACCCCTTCAGGGCCCCCCATATTTCCTCATAATTTGGCTCGTTTGTGATTTCGCTTACTATTTGAACATACTGAATAGTACCCTCTTGATCAACAACAAAGACCGCCCTGGCCAGTAACCGCAACTCTTTAATAAGCACGCCAAAAGATGTGCCGAACGAGGCATCGCGATGGTCGGAAAGCGTCTGAACGCGGTCCACACCTTCTGCCGCACACCAGCGTTTCTGGGCGAACGGCAGGTCCATGCTAACCGTGAGAATGATGACGTTCTCACTTAGACGGCTGGCCTCCTGGTTGAAAACCTTGGTTTCCAAATCGCATACCGGTGTATCCAGGGACGGAACACAGGAAATGACACAGATCTTTCCGATGTAAGAGGAAAGACGCACTGGATTGAGATCGTTGTCCAGGGCGATGCAGTCCGGTGCTGCATCGCCAACTTTGACTTCAGTTCCCACAAGAGTCACCGGGTTACCCTTCATCGTCACAATTCCTTTTCGCTCGTTCATTAGAGCCTCCTTTCGGATGTCCTAAGACACCTCCATGCAGATTGAATGAACAAGAGTCTGCCAGAACTGTCTTGGGAACTAAATGGGGTGAATACCGTATTTTTGTTCAGAAAATGCTGTAGTTTGCAGGTGGCCTGACCCGACGTGCAAGGTCGTCTGTTTACATCACCGATCGGCTCCCGAGACACTACAGGCCTATATTCTTATTGGATTCGATTCAGCAGTTCTTCGCGAATCCTGACCAAGCCCAGGGTATCGTTGGCGCAGTACGCCAACAAGGCTCTTTTGATCTCTGCCCTCTCCTCCGGCAAAGTATCCGGGTCAAGCACTCGCAAGTACTCCACAGAAGCGTGCTGCCCATTCTGAATGGCCAGGTCTCCGTACCCCATGGAAGGGATCAGTGCCGGGAGTACCGATTTTAGCGAAAACGATCCATGGAAATCCGGGTGATAAACGTGCTTCCTGATCAGTGCATGCAAATCCTTGAACCGATCCACGGTTGACAGCAGTTGGTTGCAGTGCTGAGGGAAGAATTCGGCAAGTTGTCTGATCACTTCCTTCTCGTACATAGTGAAGACAAAAATGGTTCCCTTCTTACCCAAAGCCTTAAGGAGGCTTATGGCAAATGCCTCACGGGGGTCCTCGTCCTTTTCGCAGAGATACTGTTGATGAACAATCGTCCCGTCCTCATATAAAACGTGGTCGGACCATTGGAAAGGGAGGGCCTGGTACGGCCGGGTGCCTGCATAGCGAGGGATTGCGGCGCCCATTGTCTCGAAATCCAGGAAGTGAGCCGGATATTCGACGTCTCTCAGCTCATCCGATAGCCTGGCGTCCACGTACCAGGTCCCGCTCAGCACGGTGTCCCTGATACGCGTTTGAATAGAAGTCAATGGGAAGGATTCCGGGATATCCCTGATGTCTTCGACATTCATCTCTGCCAACTCGTCCAGCCTTTCCTGGTTGATCCCGGAGAGTTCAATGATCCAAAATTCGGGCTTCTCCCTGGTACAATGCTCCAAGAACTCACAGACGTAGGGTGTCTTGCAAATTCGTGACGGGTGAACATCCGGCGGGGATGTATGCAACAGCATCTCCCGTAATTGACCGAGCTTCACAGGAATCTCGTCTTCCAAGGCCACGATCTGCTCCATGAGGTCGGAGAAGGAAAAAAGGGCCTCCAAGTCAAGATCCCCCCCCTGATAGACATATTGATTGTTCAGGTGCAAAATCCCACACTGCTGGATAGTATGACCTGAGCCTTGCACCACATAACGCTGGACCGCGACATCTGGCAGGTGAACCTGTTTTACTGACGTGGATGACTTCACCTCGATGAGATTCCACCTGCCTGTGCTAAGCCTTTCCAGTATATCCACCCGGACACGGACGCCTTCGTGCACGAAAGCTGCTTCATAGATAGCCGGGACACCTGAGTCTTCGATGGCGGTTCGCGTACTCTCCACAGCCTTGTCGTGTTGGAAGTGGTCCTCTTTGACAAGAACGCCTCCAGGATAGAGGCCGGTCGCCAGTCTGCCCACCTCATGGCCCACTTTAAAAATTGCTTGCTGCGCAGGTGACACTGGGGAAGCAAGTTGACGGCTGTAGCACAGATGCCACAGTCGAAGGGGGCACTGGAGTCCAGCGATGAAACGGGATTTGGAAAGTGGGGGAGACAGACGGGAGCCTGAAGGTCTTCCTTCTATCACAACGTTTCCACCTCCTGGCGATAACCAAGCAGAGTGGCCCGCATCTCTTTCTATGGCAGAAAAGCGTTCGGAAAACCCGGAAACTTCTATCTTCTGAGCCTACATCCCCTCCCCCGCCATAGCTTCATCAAATGATTGGTATCTTCCCAGAATTTCTCGAACACAGTCTATGGATACATCATGATTCCTATTGTCTCAAATCACTCCGGATCCACAGCAGAATGCCACGTTTTCATGAATGCACGTGACCCCCTTCTGGAAGTTCAACCAGCTGCCAGAAGAGGCTGATTGTCCGCACGGCCTCGGAGAAGTTCTCGAATCCGACCGGCTTGACAACGTAGGCATTGACGCCTAGGTCATAGCCCTTGAGTCGATCTTCTTCGGCCTTTGATGTGGTGAGAATGATGACGGGTAAACGACGTAAATCCTCGTCCTTTCTGATTTCCGTTAGAACGGCAAGTCCGTCCATCTTCGGCATGTTGATGTCGAGGAGGAGGATCCCGGGTCGGGGAGCGGCTCCCGGTTCGCTATACTTCCCCTTCTTGCGAAGAAAGTCTAAGCACTCTTCACCGTCGGTTACGATATAGAGCGGGTTGGCAATGTAGTGCTTCTTCCACGCCCGTTTGGTGGCCACAATGTCATGTTCGTTGTCTTCAGCCATAAGTACAACAAAAGGTTCTTTGCCCATCTTTGTTTCACCTCACAGGTGTTCAAACGTCAGCTCCAGTTCGAGTTTTCTTACTATTACAGTAAATCAGCACAGCTATGATGGCCGAGGACTGTCTGCTGAAACAGATGCCCCGTCCGACCTACCCTCAATTCTCGTAAAAATCGTTACTACTTTCCCTTTTTTCCTGCGTCCATTTTTTGCGGCACATTTGCTGCAGTGGATTCTGGCAGATGATATCTCCCAGGCATGAGCGTGCATAACCTTGGAAAACTCATCAAGGAGCTTCACGTCAAAACAAACTCTATGTGCTTGGTACTCAGCGGTACCACGCCCCACAGGAACATGCCTGCGCATGGCACCCAGGCCGACCCCCCCTGGTGGTTCCTTCTTGAAATGGTCAATCGGATAGAACTGCCTTATAGAGCAGTGGATCTTTTTTGATATGTCTTTTCCGCAGGCATCGCACGTGAACTTGATCATCCCGATATTGCTCCTTCCGTCACTTGTCAGGTGTCACTGGAAGCTCCGCAACCTTCCATTTCCCATTGAGTCTCGTCCTCGAACCAAGCAATCCTCTCACCATTGCCACAATCTCCAACTCCTCGGTACTTTGGCTCAGAATCGGAATCTCTGAGTCTGCCTGGTTTTTAGGAAAATACAAAACATAACTACGACAACAGTTCTCAAATTCAGCCCCCCTTCTCTCAAGCGTCTGAATCTATATCGACACCGCAGTAAGGGCAGAATTTGATCTTCTTGGAAATTGAGAATAGTCCCCCTGAATACATCGCAACATACCCCCACGCCGTCCTACATCTGGGGCAGGGAATGGCAAAAAAAGCATAAACCATGGCGACAAGCGTTAGGCAGAAGCCTATAAGGGCCAGCGTGAACATGTCACGATTGATCAGACTCAGCAGGATCCCAACGAAGAACAAAGCAACTCCCAAATACGCAACGAGGGAAATCCTCCGCTTGCCCTTGTTTATGACTGAACGTACGTTCATCTGCCACTCCTTCCGGGGTTTAGCCACATAGATTGGCCCCTGGAGACAAAATGAGCGCAACGCCTCTGTTCTCAATCAAACATTGTCTGCCATGTATATCACAACTGTAACGGTGATTCAATGATTTGGAATGATTCCGTCTTGAGGCCTGGCGGGTGCAAAATACCTTAATGAATAACATGAGGCGTGCGGTTTTAACTGAGACATTGTCAGCTTTTTCTGTGAGTTGCTAAAGGTTGTGTTGCGCTACCCTCTGCGGCGTGGTTTTCGGATGCAAGGAGGGAGACGTTTATCCCCGGTAAGGCTCTTTCGGATAGATCCAGCTGTAGATGCCGCCGGTGAGAGTCCTGAGATTCTCGAAACCCTTCATGGCAAGGAGGCGGTGTCCAACGTATGATCTCAGCCCAACCGCACAATAAAGGATAATCTCCTTTTCCGGATCCAGGTCCGTGGCTCTTTTCCGAAGGTCATCGATATGGATGTGACGGGCTCCGGGGATGATACCTGTTTTTTTCAACTCCCGCGCCGTTCGTGTATCGAGCAGGATGAAATCGTCTCCCCTTTCCATCTTCTCATGGAGTTCAGCGGGTGTTACAGGAACCCAGTCCCCGACATAGAAGTTCTGTCCAAGAGCTCCGGCAACTATTACCGGGTCTCTGGCAGAGGAATAGGGTGGCGCATAGGCGAGATCGAGTTGAAGGAGATCCTCCAAGGCCATTCCATTGTAAATGGCTGTGGCCATGACGTCGATACGTTTATCAACGCCTTGTTTTCCGATCACTTGCGACCCAAGAAGACGCCCAGAGCCCCGGTCTGCAACCGTCTTGATCTGAACCGTCTCGGCACCGGGGTAGTAGCCAGCGTGATCTTCGGACAGAACATACGTGACCAGTGGGACAAACCCTTCGGAGACGGCCTCTTTTTCGGACAGACCGGTTTTTGCCACAGCCAGATCAAAGACCTTCACAATAACCGTTCCGGTAAAACCCTTTACGGCAATGTGTCGCCCCATGGCGTTGCCCCCCGCTGCCCTCCCTTCCTTATTGGCAGCCGATCCCATGGGGATTAGAGCCGGTTTTCCGGTCACCAGGTTCAAACTCTCCACGCAGTCGCCAGCAGCCAATATTTTGGGGTCGTTCGTTTGCATAAATTCATCTACCGCTATCCCTCCACTCACCCCTATGCGCAGGCCGGCATCCTCGGCCAGTTCGGTGTTAGGCTTAATCCCGGCCGACAGGATAACCAGGTCGGCCGGCAACTCCCTTCCTCCGCCCGTTAGCACCCATCCCCGCCCTTCCCTATCTTCGATGCTGGTCACTTTTTCGGACAAATAAAGGTCAACGTTTTTTTGCTGCAAATGATGATGAACTACTTCCGCCATTTCTCTATCCAGAAATGGAAGAACCTGCGGCATGAATTCGACCACTGAAACCCTGGTTCCCCTGTGCACCAGGTTTTCAACCGCTTCCATCCCTATAAGCCCGCCCCCAATCACGACGGCAGTCTTCGGCTTCTTGTTCTCCAAATGCGCAAAAATGCGGTCTGTGTCTTCCAGCGTCTTCAAGGTAAAGACAAAAGGAAGCCCTACCCCGGGCAGAGGTGGGATGACAGGCGTTGCCCCGGTGGCCAGGATGAGCCGGTCATACCTTTCTTCTGCAATTTCTCCTGTAGTCAAGTTCTTGACTTGGACAGTCTGTGGATTGCGATCAATCGACAGGACTTGGTGATTGGTCCTGACGTCCACATTGAATCTCTGTTTGAAGAACTTCGCACTGGTGACCAGCAAGTGGTTCCTTTTGGATATGATGCCGGAAAGATAGTAAGGGAGGCCACAAGTCGCATAGGAGATATCCTCCCCCATCTCATACAGGATGATATCCGCTTCTTCGTTGCACCGCCGCGCCTTGGCTGCAGCAGAAGCCCCTGCAGCAACCCCTCCCACAATTACGAGCCTCATCTTATCCATTACCTCGAGCTCTTCTTTCCAGGTTTCTTCCTCTTCTTATGTCCAGCAACCCGAATGGCTGCATCGTATGCCTTTTTTGCCCACGCGCAAAGATCGTGCGCATCATCTATGGCCTCGCCAGGGGCTCGATAGTACGACATGGCGAACTTCTTGCCTCCCCTTTGGTAGGTAAATGGCCCGAGACCCTTCTCCTCATAGTCCGGGCGGTTTTTCTCATCCACCTTCAAATAGAACGTGTCATCTGCCACAAGGCCGAACATGAGGCCCTTGAGGTAAATCCCAAACCCACCGAACATTGCCTTTGCCTGCACAGGACCCAGGGGTTCAAGCAATTCCACAAGATGTGTCACGAATTCATTTTCTTTTGCCATGGAATAAACATTTCATCATCTTTGGGTATCAGCTACCGGTCATTGGCTGAAGGTGTAAGACCTTTTATGCTACCATTGCCTCGGCGACCTCTTTTGCCTTTTCCTCCCCGTAGAGCAATTCAACCAGCTTCAGCGAAAACTCTAAAGCGGTTCCAGGGCCCCGGCTCGTTACACACTTTTCATCAACAACCACTCTGGACTCAGCCGTGTCCGCATTCTCCAGCTTATCCATGTAGCTGGGATAACACGTGGCTCGCGTTTGGCCCAGAAGCCCATGGTGTTGAAACACGACCGCAGGCGAGGCACAGATGGCCCCATACCACCTGCCCTGCTCTTGTTGCTGCCTCAGGAGGATCTCCAATTCCTTTGAATCTCGAAGGTGCTCGGCGCCGGGAATCCCGCCAGGCAACACAATGAGATCGTATTTGTCGGCCACACAATCAGCAATCTTTTTATCTGCTACCAGTTTGACGCCTCGCGAAGCAGTAATCTGCATATTACCCACGGATGCCACCGTTACAGACGCACCCGCTCGTCTCAGTACATCGATGATGCATACCGCTTCCAGTTCTTCAGTACCGTCTGCGATGGGGACGAGAACTTGTTTGGACATGTTATTCTCCCTTCCGGCGTTTCATCAGGGACCTTGATCTCAGAGCTTCCGCTCCTGCCTGATTGTGTCGTAGGCTTCCTGGATTTCCTGAAACCTCCTGGTAGCAAATTCTGTAAATTCCTCGGGAAGCCCTTTGGATACGATCGTGTCCGGATGAAAATCTTTGACGAGTTTCTTGTAATTCGTCTTAAGCTCCCGATCTGTACTATCCGGCGTACAGTTCAGTACCTGGTAATAACCGTCAACGTCTTTGAAATAGACGGCTTTGATATTATTGAATTGCTGATCGCTAATGTGAAAGATCTCTTTGACCCTGTTCAGAGCAGATTCTTCAGCAGGATGCAACCTGTTGTCTGCTGCTGCTATCCTGAAAAGGACGTCCAGGTATGAAATAAGCACCGACTGTTGCCCCCCGCTGATCTGATAGAACTGTGCTGCAAAATCACCAATGGAATACTCTGAATCCTTTGCTTCGTTAAAGACCTTCCTTGCAAATT
>JAFDFO010000046.1 GCA_019309815.1 Deltaproteobacteria bacterium | reverse complement strand
TGGAAGCGGGGTCGTGTTGCCGGATGCATCCCGGTTAAACTCCATGAACACCAGATTCCAGATCTCCAGGTAGCGGTCACAGTCACAGCCTACCTTGCACTCCGGCCGGCCGCAACCGATTGCTTCGCCCTGATCTATCAGTATTTCGGAGCAAGGACCGCAGGGGCCTGTATCCCCCATGGACCAGAAATTGTCCTTTTCACCCAGACGAACGATCCGGTCCTCCGCTATCCCTGTATTGGCGGCCCAGAGTCTGTGTGCCTCATCGTCTTCTTCGTACACAGAGACCCAGAGCTTTTCCGCGGGCAGGCCATATCCCTGAGTCATCAAATCCCATGCCAGTTCAATGGCCAGTTCCTTGAAGTAGTCTCCAAACGAGAAATTCCCCAGCATCTCAAAAAACGTGTGATGGCGGTTGGTGTAACCCACATTTTCAAGGTCATTGTGTTTTCCGCCTGCACGAACACACTTCTGAGAACTGGCTGCACGCACATAAGGCCGTTTATCTTCCCCTAGCAAGGTCCTTTTAAACTGCACCATGCCGGCATTGGTAAAAAGCAATGTGGGATCCTCATCAGGTACCAGTGATGAGCTCTTTACTATCGTATGGCCTTTTTCCTCAAAATAGGCCAAGAACTTGCTTCGCAGATCGTCTCCGGTCATGTTAGTCATTGGTCAATTGTCATTAGTCATTGGTCATCAGTAAAAGTAAACCAAAGTGCCTGAAGTCAAATGCATGGCGCATAGGGCATAGAGCATAGCGTCTTTTTTCTTTCGCGCTCTGCGCTTTGCGCCCTGCGCTTTCAATCATCAATCGTCAATCCAGTGTAGCTGCCTACTGCTTACTGCCTACTCCTTACTTGTTGTTGTCTACTTTTTCTTACCGCTATTCTCTGGCCCTGCCGTTTCTGCCTCGGCAGGTTTTTCCTTTACCAGTCCAAGGGCATCGCGAACCTTCTCACGGATACGACCGTAGACATCAGGATGTTCCTTCAGAAACGCTTTTGCATTCTCCCTCCCCTGTCCGATGCGTTCTTTGTCAAAGGAGTACCAGGCCCCGCTCTTGTCGACGATCTGTGCTTGAGCAGCCAGGTCAAGAAGATCGCCTTCAGTGGAGATCCCATGGCCGTACATGATATCAAACTCTGCTTCTTTGAAAGGGGGTGCCACCTTGTTCTTCACCACCCTCACGCGAGTCCGGCTCCCGACAACCTCTTGCCCGTCCTTAATATTCCCAATCCTCCGGATGTCAAGTCTCACCGAGGAATAGAACTTAAGAGCATTTCCTCCAGGGGTTGTCTCGGGATTACCAAACATCACTCCGATCTTGAACCTAATCTGATTGATGAATATGACTGATGTCATGGATTTACTGATACTGGCCGTCAACTTTCTCAAGGCCTGCGACATGAGCCTGGCCTGGAGACCCATGTGAACATCTCCCATCTCCCCTTCGATCTCTGCCCTGGGCACCAGGGCGGCCACGGAATCAATAACGACCACATCCATTGCCCCGCTTCGAACCAGGACCTCAGTGATCTCCAGGGCCTGCTCACCCGTATCCGGCTGAGAAACCAGTAGCTCGTCACAGTTGACCCCCAGCCTTCTGGCATACGTGACATCGAGAGCGTGTTCGGCGTCGACAAAGGCGGCGATGCCACCCTTTTTTTGAGCCTCGGCCACGATCTGGAGAGCCAGGGTGGTCTTGCCTGAGGCTTCAGGGCCAAACAGCTCTACCACTCGCCCCCTTGGGATACCTCCCACCCCGAGGGCGTGGTCAAGCGTAAGCGATCCGGTCGATATGGCCGGGACATCTGCAATGACCTGGGCACCCAATTTCATGATGGAGCCTTTGCCGAATTGGCGTTCTATCTGCCCCATCGCCACTTCGACAGCCCTCGCCTTCTCCACGGACATGTCACCCATAAATATCCCCCTTTAGAAACAGTGCGCTAAAATGCCTAAAGTTCAGACCTTCAATAATCAGTTTAAAGGATTGCGCGTATTCCCTTAAATCGAAACACTTTCGTGCACTCTATGCACTTTCAAGTCTCGCCTCAGCCAGCCTGCTGTAGACTGCCCCGTCCGGACGCAAATCGCTTTGAAAAAGAACAACCGATTGCACCGTGAAAGGCGTTGTTCGAAAATCTCCCAATGCTCTCAGCACCTCTCCCAGCTTAACCCCATCCATGCGACCTTTGATCCGGCCCAGCGTAAGATGTCCTTTGAAGGACCGCTTCTCCTTTGGGAACCCCAGGCCAGCGAGCTGAGCTTCCAACTCCCCTTGAAGAACACGCAAGGCCTTCATATCTCCGGACAGACCTACCCACACGACACGGGGACGCTTGAGATCCGGGAAGACGCCAACTCCCTCCCCTTGAAGCACAAGGGGTGAAAAGGCCTTTGTTGCTTGTTTCATCGCGCCGTGGATTCTCTCCACATCACCCCTATCAATATCTCCCAAAAATTTAATGGTCAAGTGAATGCCTTCTTTTCGGACCCATCGGATCTTGAGACCTGACCCTTTCAGAGTCTCCTGCGCATTCAGCATAGCCTGAAGAACAGACTCGGGAAGACTGATGGCTATAAACGTCCGTATTTTCTCACTCATGCTCTTCTTAAGAGACTAAAGATTAATCACGAAAGCACGAAAGGAAGAAGAGCAGAAAAACGACCAGGCCTCTTCATGAGGCAGATGCCGCACAGCACGCAAACGGAGGAATAGTCTGTTTTGTTCTTCGTTTCTTTTCGTGTTTTTTTCTTTATTTCGTGTTTTGCGGCTGCGCCTTATGAAGAGGCGTGATAGTCTTTTTTTTCTTCCCTCAGTGCTTTCGTGATAGTCTTTTACTCTTTTGAATGGCGGGCCCTCAAGTGCTCCCGTACCCGTAGGAGAGCCTCCTCAGAGGTTTGCTGTTTGATTTCCGCCCGACTACCTCCAAAGAAATGCTTCCAGCACTGCACATCCTCGTTCCAGGCCATGGCTATGTAGACGGTCCCCACCGGTTTCTCTGACGTTCCACCCGTGGGACCGGCAATCCCGCTGACCGATAGACCCAAGTCTGTTCCTGCGAGCCGTTTGATGCCGCTCGCCATGGCCCGAACGCACACCTCACTCACTGCCCCATATTCTTCAATGACCTGCTCGGAGATTCCCAGAAGCTCTATCTTGGAGCGGTTGCTGTAAGCCACCACCCCCCTCTCGAGATATTCCGAACTGCCCGATATGTTGGTAAGGCGGTGACAGATCAGCCCTCCCGTGCATGACTCTGCTACCGCAATCGTGATTCCGAGCGACAGTAGCAGCCGAGCCACTTCTTGTTCAAGGGAATTGTGCTCCATCCTTCATCCAGGGCCTAAAGAAAACCAATCACGACCCTCAGGGCAACCTGGGCATAAATGCCTGCCAGGAGATCGTCGCCTACAACGCCCCACCCCCCGCTTAGCCCGTGTTCAAGCCTCCTGATGGGAAAGGGCTTGATGATGTCCATGATTCTAAAAAGTAAGAAACCCATCACTACACTTGTGACGGTCCACGGTACAAGAAATAACGTTACGGACATGCCGGCGATTTCGTCTATGACGATCCGGCCACTGTCCTTCTCGTTAAACAGCTTTTCGGCCTCACCGGATACCCAGACGGCTATCCCCATAAAAAGAAAGAGGAAAAGGGTTGCCTGGGTCGGGCTAAACCTCGAAATGAGATAACAAAGAGGAATCGCGACGAGCGAACCGGCAGTCCCCGGAACCTTGGGAACGTATCCTGCATAACAGCCCGTTGCCAAAAAAACGACACATTTTTCTCGGATTCTTTGCACTACCTTCTTCGAATGCGGGGATGTTTTCAAGCCGTCAGGCGCATAGCGTTTTATTCTTTCACGCTCTGCCCTTTGCGCTC
The DNA here is from genome assembly GCA_019309815.1 of Deltaproteobacteria bacterium. Classification (GTDB taxonomy): domain Bacteria; phylum Desulfobacterota; class Desulfobacteria; order Desulfobacterales. The sequence continues at coordinate 7,850 of JAFDFO010000046.1, read as the reverse complement.
TGCGCTCTGCGCGTTCATTCCGAATTCCCCACTCCCCATTCCTTAAGATATTTCTTTAACGATTGTCTGGTAAACCAATTTCAGAGGGACGTTTTGCTCCAAGGCGATTTTCTTGCAGTCCTCATATTCAGGGACCTGGAAAGTCCTGCCGCTGGGATCCGAAAACTCCTTGACTCGCACCTTCCCGTATGAGGTGGTGGCCTCCCTGAGTTTTCGTGGAAGCTTGGTTCGCTCTACTCGGTAATGCCGTACGCCGGTGGCGGTGGTCTCTGATAGGATCCGGCGCACCACAGCCTCTCGGTCGGTCTCGTCACAGATGACCTGGACCATGGTTCCAGGCCGGTTTTTCTTCATGAAGACCGGGACCCAGATGACGTCAAGGGCTCCGTCTTCAAAGAGCCGCTCCATGACAAAGCCGAATATCTCGGGATTCATATCATCAATGTTGGTCTCAACGATGGTTACGCTATCCGCCTCAGTGATGGAATGAGGTTCCCCCAGCACAACCCTGAGAAGATTTGGAATTTCCTCTAAGTCACGGGTACCTACGCCGTAACCGACCTGTCGAATCAACATCTTAGGCATCGGGCCGAAATCTCTACACAGCGACGTAAGGATAGCAGCACCCGTGGGTGTTACCAGTTCGCGGGAAACGCCCGTGCCGTAAACCGGTATCCCATCAAGGAGGCTCAGAGTGGCAGGAGCTGGAATGGGAAGAGTGCCGTGCTGGCATGTCACAAATCCTTTGCCCACCGGAATCTCAGAAGCCGAAATCTTATCGATCCCGAGCCATTCCACCCCAAGAGCAGCGCCGACGACATCGACAATGGCGTCTACGCCCCCCAATTCATGGAAATGGACATCCTCTTTGGGGCTGTTGTGGATCGATGCCTCAACGTCGGCCAGCCTCCCAAACACCTCCAGGCTCAAACCTTTCACCCGGTCCGACAGGACACTATTGTCGATAAGGGACCTTATGTCCCTGTAGTTCCTCGCCGGTTTATCCTTATCTGCAACCGCAACGTGGACGTGACTCCCGTGAATTCCCATCCGACCCGCTGTGCTGATCTCGATGTGGAAGGCATCCAGAGGGAGGTTCCGAATGTTTTCTTCGAGGAAGTCCGCCGGCACCCCTAAGTCAATAAGGGCTCCAAGAATCATGTTACCGCTGATTCCAGCGAAACAATCAAAGTAGGCGATATTCATTTGTCTTCCAAGCATTCACACCTACAAAACTAATTGGTGGCAGGGTGTGCTGCAACCCTTCTTAACGGACGGACAGGTTGATGTTTTCGCAGGCCCTGCCAAAGATCCCAATCTCGCTGTAAATTCAACCAAAATTCAGGGCCGGTCCCCAACGCCTCGCCCAGTGCAAGCGCAGAGGCAGCAGTAATGCCTCGTCGTCCATTAATGATTTCATTCAGTCTGGCATATGGCCACCCAAGATGACGAGCCAATTCTGTTTGGGTAATTCTCAAAGGTTCAAGAAATTCCTTTAACATCATTTCTCCCGGATGAGTTGGGGGTCTATTTTTTGGCAACATGGGTCACCTCCTAATGGTAATCGATAATCTTAACATCTAATGCATCATCTTCCGCCCATCGAAAAATGATTCTCCATCGCTCATTGATTCGCAAACTCCAAAACCCTTGCATATCACCAGACAGCTTTTCAAGGCGGTTGCCTGGTGGTGTGCGAAGAAAGTCCAGTGATGGAGACGCATTGACTTGGTCAAGCAGCCGCCTCGCTTCAGAGTGAAGCTGTCGAGGCAGTTTCCTTGCATATCTGGTGTTAGTGCCGTGGTAAACGTCCCGAGCAACCTTATCGGCAAAGCTTTTGATCATTCCATATAATTATCATATATCGATATATCGGTCAACAGGCAAACAGCTCAGCACCAAGGGGTGAACCTCCCTCCCCTAAACAACGGAGACATAGCTTGCGGCAGTACTTCGCTTTCTGGAGCGTGCAGGTCAACTATGCCTTCCTGTCTTGGCGTGAAGTTGGACGATCTCAAGGAGAAGCTCTGCTGACTTGACCATGTCCTCGAGTGCAATCGACTCCCGTACCGTGTGCATATCCTTCATGCCCGTACCAAGGATACCGGCAACAATCCCGTGGCCAAAGAAGATGTTCGCATCACTCCCACCTCCACTGGTCTTAATCTCCATCTTCCGTCCCAGACTGGCCGCGGCCTCTGCCGCCATTGTGACAACAGGATGCTCGTGCGGAATATTCAAGACGGAGAAATCCTGGCGAACGTCTACTTCGAGCTTGGGAAGTCCGTCATCCGAGGGAAATGACTCTCTGTAGCCCGAAACATGACCTTCGAAAGTTGTGATCATTCTTTGGGTCTCTTCTTCCAGCTTCTCGGGGCTGTGGCTGCGCACTTCGCCAGACACCGTTACCAAGGAAGGTACAATATTGGTGGCCTGGCCCCCCTTGATCAAGCCGATATTGGCGGTGGTCTCCTCGTCAATACGTCCAACTTGAACGTCCGAGATTGCCCGGCTGGCCAGATGTATGGCGTTGATCCCCTTTTCAGGGGCTGCACCGGCATGTGCATCCCGACCGTAAACCTTGAACTCGACGTGATTTGCGGCCGGGGCTCGGGTCACAATCCCTTCTGTGTCAGTGGCGTCCAGGCTGTAACCGTACTTGGCTTTGATCAACGAATAATCCAAATGCTTTGCCCCCAAAAGGCCAACTTCCTCGCAAACTGTGACCACCACCTCTAAAGGTCCGTACGGGAGTTTGTTTTCGTGAAGTGTCGTGATCGTTTCGATAATAACAGCCAACGCCGACTTGTCATCGGCCCCAAGGATCGTCGATCCATCGCTTTTGAAAATTCCATCTGAGAATATGACCTTGACCTGTTCTCCCGGCTCGACCGTATCCATGTGGGCATTGAGCAGCAGAGGAACCCCGTCCGCCTGAAACCCCTTGAAGGTTGCGATAATGTTGCCGGTATCACCGTCCACCTTTAGGCCCGCCCCATCGACAACGACGTCCGCGCCGAGGGCTTCGAATGTCTCCTGTAGGGCCTTTGCAACAGCACCCTCTTTTCTCGACACACTGTCTATTTCAACAAGCGTCTTAAAGACTTCAGCAAGACGGTTAGGATTAACCATGTCTTATCCCCTCCCCTGGCGTTCGTCCATAAACGGGATCTTTTGCCTCAACCCTGCGTTCTCCGCAGGTTTCTATCCTCAACGCAGCGTTCTTGCCCCTGCGGTAGTGACCTTTGTGCGGCCTTGCCTTGGGATAAAACCTCCCGTTTCTGGATGAACACTAAATAGATTCTTTCACTAATTGCTTATATCGCGCGTTTTTACTACACTACATCGTCCGAAAATCATTATGAAACACGAAAAAAATGATTGACACGATACGGAAATGAAATAATATTTCCCGTGGCTTGCGGAAGTGGATAGCTCACTGGTGGGGCTCCCGGACTTCAAATCCGGTGTGGGGCGCTAAAACCGTCCTAGGTGGGTTCGATTCCCATGCACTTCCGCCATTTTTATCTCTACTATGAGCTACTTATCCCCTACGAACCCCCTTGAAAACTACCAAAAACCCACCCGATATCCAGCACCATACCTTATAACCTTCTTGACGCAAATCCTTGTTCCTCGTCACAGTTTCTCACTGCCTGATACCGCCTTTTCCGCTGCCTTATAAACCACGAGCGCCTTTTTCACCACTTGTATTTGAGCCTCAAGACGCCAGAACGCTCATAAGGCGATCTAGCATGACCTTGTGCTTTGATGGATCCATCTTGCGGATGTTGATGAGCTTCTATCTATTGGGCTACAATTTCTTATGAAGAAGCCAGGCTCTGAAAAAGGGATTCACGAACCTGTATTCTTTTTCGTGATGGAATAGGATTCTGAGCTGCAGTAGTCTGTTCAGTGCTCTTTGAACAGAAGATGCCTGAGCGATTCCTGAGTTTTTCAGGAACTCTGACGACATGGGGGCCTTACCGCCATGTTTAGCCATGGCTGTCAGCAGTTTTAGTTGCTGTTTGGTCACGATCTTGAGAATGGTTTCATACCCTTTCAGTTCATGGGCAAAAATCTATTTCAGCGCCATGGGTATGTGCTCGTCGGAAATATTGTCCCCATGGGAAGTCGTATCCCATAATCCGCTGCACAGCTGCTGTATGTCCCCTGGCATATTGAAACAGATGGCAAATACTGTATTCAGTGATTCAGCGGTTATATGTCTCTTTTCGGTCCCAAACTTGTTGATGATGAACTTCTGAAACGTGTCTTTGTCTATCGGGCCGACGTGGATCGGCACAGCCGACTTAAAAAAAGCACTGTCCGGATCATTGAAAATTCGGTCCATTTCATTGCGGATGCTTCCCGCAAAGACATAAGGAATTCCCGATTGAAACTGGACCCTGCTTCTCAGCAGGGCCAGGGTTTGGCGAGCGTCCTTCAAATTCAGAATATCTTGGAATTCGTCCAAGACAACGACTATCGGTTTCGCCTTGGAGTGGTAAGATGATATGAGGTCAACAACACCGGGGATCGAATCAGGTTTGAGTTCAACTGAAGAATCCAACGAAAGAGTGGGCAAACCCGTTATCGGGTCGACAGATGCAACGGGTCTGATGTGAGATAATTCTTGGAATACTCTCTCCACAAATCCAGCGGTGTGTTCCATCGCAATGATGGCCGTGACGATCCGTTTCAAAAAGTCGTCTGAGGATTTGACCTCCAGTAGATCCACATAGATCATTCTGTGCTTTTTCAATTTGCGGATAGTTTCACAGATCAGCGATGTTTTGCCGGTGCGCCTTTCGCCTTGGATATAGACATTTTGCCCTCTTTTTATGCTGCCGGCCAATTTTCTATCCAATTCCGGTCGGCGGCAGAAATCGGCCTTTTTTACGATTTGTCCATAGTAAAAAGGATTCATCAGCATCCTCCATTACGCAGATTTGCATTACGCAATATAGCATAACGCTTATCTGCATAATGCAAGAGGGAATTCCAAATTGTGAAATAGCGGCCGTCCATGGCACTTCAACCTTCCGGCCGAAGACTTGATACTCAATAGAGGAAGCAGCGGGCCCCTAAAAAACTAAGTTTCTCAATTGAAGCCGAAAGAGAGAACGGTCGTGCTGAACGTGCACAACACATACAGCCATTTCCATCTACACGTCGTCAAAGCCTGTCAATGGGGGACATCGTCCCCAATTTGACTCATGGAACTCGTTTGTTTTCATCGACCCAATTCAAAACGACCCTATACGGGTATGCCGCTAACCGTCCAAAATTTTTCACTGTCTTTGCCTTTTTCTTCGATAGGTTCGGCGTGTTGATCCCGCACAGGAATCGCGTAATAAGCGTTTTTGAGGCAACCGGATCAATGTTGTCAAATATCGGTTCACATATTGAATCAAAATCCAGTTCGGCCAAAGAGCGATATTCAACGGAAGGGAATCTGATTGGTTCCATGGCCTGACATGCCGAGCAAACGCCACATGGATGGTTCAGCGTTTCTCCAAAATAGGTGGAAAGGCCGTCGGCCAAACATGACGATTCTTCAAAAAACCGGATCATCTGCTGAATGCGTTTGACCTCAAACGATTCTCGCGACGTGAACAAGTCCAAAAGCCAATTGGTGGTGTCACTGACGTCAAAATCTGAGTTCAGGACTTCAAATACCTCGACGCTCGATTTTGGTCTCAATTCAATCCATCCCTTTTCATCGAAATAATCCAGCGCCGTCAAAACTCTCTCCCTTCCCGATCCCGTGGTGGACATGATGGCCTCAATATCCGGATGTGTCCAGACCCTTCCCGTTTTCGATTGTGCAAAGAGGGTTTGAACAAATTGCTTTCGCTCATCTTGAAAGCATTCAACAATTTCATCCTCTGCTTTTATGAATCTAAACGGATAATTCTCAAAATATACGTACTTCGGTTTGATAATATTCTCGATTTCCAGGTAGACGAGCAGGGTTTTCAGTGGCAGCATCCGAATATCAGCATCATGCGATAATTCAAACAATCGGATCTCGAGAAGCCCCTCGGAGCAGCTCTTAATCATCTTCAATGCATGTTGGAGCCCCCTCCTTTCAGGCGTGTCACCATAGACAAAATTTTCGAGTACCGGCACACTGCCCTGGTTCCCCAGCACACTGCATACCGATTGATTGCCGTCCCGCCCTGCGCGACCGATTTCCTGGCTATAACTTTCGATGGATTTGGGGAGATCGTAATGCACCACTTTCCGGATATCATGCTTGTCGATACCCATGCCGAATGCGATGGTAGCGACGACGATCCCAAGCCGGCCCGCCATAAACCGGTTTTGAATTGCTTCTCGTTCCTCTGATTTCATTCCTGCGTGGTAAGGGGCCGCATTGAATCCTTTGTCTGACAGGATTTCCGAGACTCTCTCCGCGGTCCTCTGCCGAATCACATACACGATGGAAGGGCCGAGAGGCGGTTCCGACAGCACATCGGTCAAGGCCTTGGTCTTTTCCTCCTCGATGGTGGGAACGACTCTGAGGCAAAGATTTTTCCTGAAAAACCCCGTTGTGAAGATGTTTTTCTTTGGAATATCAAACCTTCGGCACATATCGTCGGCGACTTGGGGGGTAGCGGTCGCAGTTAGCAATAACACCTGACGTATATTAAATTCTTTCTGGTATGTGGGTATCTTGAGATAATCCGGCCTGAAATTGTGCCCCCACTCTGAGATACAATGAGCTTCATCTACCACCAAGAGTGAAATGTTCAGCTTGCTGAGATTAAGCCTGAACTGTTCGTTTTTAAATCGCTCCACCGAGATCATGAGGATTTTCACGTCCCCTTTTTTCGCTGCTTGAAGCGTGGCGACGTAATCTTCCCGTGTCATGGTCGAATCTAGCTTGGCCGCGGGGATGTTTTTCGACACCAGAAAATCGAGCTGATCTTTCATCAGGGACAACAGGGGAGAGACCACCAGGGTAATGCCTGGCAGATGAAGTGCCGGTAGCTGATAACACAGGGATTTGCCGGCGCCTGTGGGAAATATGGCCACAGCCGACTCGGATGCCAATACCCTCCGAACCACTTCCTCCTGGCCTTTTAAGAAGTGTTGAAAACCAAACTGTTGGTGAAGCGACTCTTGAAGCATCATCTCCGGTCGAGTAGACATGGGTCATGAAGTAAGAAACGGGGTTTTTGCATTCGGGACACCGCACTCTCTTGGATAGAAGACAGCGGACACTGTAACATTTGTATCATTAGCATGAACTCTTTTGAGGAATGCTACTATTTTAGTGCGGTCATAACACAGAGGAACAACCGGAATTAGTAAGCGAATAAGTGTAGGAAAGCATGAGAGGGGCGATCCTCCCATGAGATGGTCGGAATAGAAAATGCGGCGCGCGCAGCCGCAGGCAGAGAGTTTCCGACACTCACCCTTTATCCCTCTAAGAGCAAACGGAACTCTCCGATCGTCTTCCCGTAATCAGAGCTGCCAAAGATCGCCGAGCCTGCCACGAAAACGTCCGCACCTGCCCTTGCCACAGACCGGATAGTCTCGTGGTTAATCCCCCCGTCAACCTGAATGAGGATGTCGGGGTTCTTGGCAGCGATCATCGGCTTGAGGTCTTCTATCTTCTGGAGCGCCTGCGGAATGAATGTCTGGCCGCCAAAACCAGGGTTAACGCTCATAATAAGGACCATGTCCACGTCTTCCAGGATGAGTTCAAGGGCTGAAACCGGGGTTGCCGGATTGAGTGCCACAGCTGCCTTCACGCCCAAGGCCTTGATGGCCTGAACAGTCCTGTGCAGATGCACACACACCTCCACTTGCACGGTTAAAGAGTCGCTTCCTGCTCT
>JAFDFO010000208.1 GCA_019309815.1 Deltaproteobacteria bacterium | reverse complement strand
AGTTCGTGTAAGGAGACGGCCAGAGATGTCTGGAAGGGGATTTGTGCTTGTTGAACTCTTGGTAGCTATTGGTGCCGCTCTGCTTGTCCTCGGTATCATATTCGGCACGTTCGTTTATTTTGAGAGACAAAGCTACGACAGGGAGAGTCAAGTCGCTCAGATGCAGGAAAATCTGCGAGCGGGGATGCAGAAGATGGCCCGAGAACTGCCCATGGCGGGCAGGGACCCTACCCGGACAGCAGCGGCCGGTCTGGTTATGGCGGATTCCGACACGATTCGATTCACCATGGACCTTAATGGGGACGGCGACGTGTCAGATGCGGAGGAAGACGTCACCTATGCCCTGGACACCAAACAGCTCCAATTGACAAGAAACGGACAGCCTGTAGCTGTGGATATCCCACGGGGCGGACTTGAATTCAAATACTCAGACCGCAATGGCCACAGACTGGGAGCAACCCCGCTGGATGGTGTGACGAGGAAGAGGGTGTCGCGGATCAACATCCGATTGAAGGCCAGGACTGCGGAACCCGACCCTGAGTATGCGCTGGACAAGGGTTACCGGACAAAGACGGTGTCGCACGATATGCTCATGCATAATCTGGTCCTTGCCAATGTGCCGACCACATCCACAACAGAGCTACCGACAGCCACCAAAGCGAAAACGATCGAAGCTACGACAAAGCCCTTGAAAACGACCGAAGCAACAACAAGCAAGGCGAAACCAAAGCCTTTGATAACGACCAAAGCGACGAAGAGCAGGGCGAAAATTACGATAGTGACAACGACGCCATCGACAGCCATCGAAGCGACAACGCCAAAAGCCACGCCTGAAGAAACAACCACTTCAGAGGATGTAGATACGGAAGGGCCTTTGATTTCAGAGACCAGTCAGATCCCCTTTGACTCACCCGTACCAAACGGTGTCACAGTCAGCATATGTGCGGCTGTCACCGATCCTTCCGGGGTAGAGAGCGTCACCTTGTTGAGTGATAAACACGGGAGTGTGGCAATGTCCGTCTATGACGGGGAAACGTACTGCAGCGATCTTGCGAAGATGAATGATACAGCGGTGACCTATTACATCATAGCCCATGACAGCCTTGGCCACGAAAGCACAAGGGGCCCATACTCCTATTTGCAGGGTAAATAGTCCGTCCTAGAAGAAAACAAAAACTTATCACGTGCTGTTCTCAAGGCGCAGCCGCAACGCACGAAAGTAAAAAAGAAAGCACGAAAGTAAGAAAATACGAAAGCCCGTAATGTTCTCAAGGCGCAGCCGCAAAACACGCCTCTTCTCAAGGCGCAGCCGCAAAGCACGAAAGAAGAAGAAAAACACGAAAGTAGGAAAGCACGAAAGAGTGAGAGCACAAAGTCAAGCAGCCGCGAAGGGCATATTCCTCTTCATCATCCTGTCCGTGCTATGGTGCTGTTCTGTTCTGGCAGCCACGCCGTACAAGACCTATGTGGTCAAGAGATACAAGCATTGGGACATTCTGTGTGACCCCTACACGGTTCAGAAAGGTGATTTCGTCTGGGAGCTGTTGCGGCGGAGGGGGTGTCTTATCGAATGGGACCTTGCCTGGTACACCGCCCTCCTGAGGAGGCTCAATCCGCACGTCAGTAATGTCAATAAGATCTACCCCGGTCAGCAGATCCTGATTCCGCTAAAACGGATGGATCCGGAAGAAGGAACAGTCGGTGAAGATGAGCGTCTGCATACGATTCCCTTCCTGCCCGACATGCTTCACTATACATACACGATCCAGCCGGGTGATTATGTGGCGAAGATTGCGGCGGAACGCCATGGTTTTCGTGAGGACGAAATCCCGGAGGAGTATTTGCAGGCTGTAAGGGAACTCAACCCGGGCATCGAGAACCTGAATCGGATACATCCTGGCCAGAAGATTCGCATCCCGGACATCGATTCTGAGGGACGACCCTCCAGAAGGACCGGGCCTGTTCGCACTTCTGACTCAAGCCTGGGATCAAAAGACCCGGGAACAGCCCCGGCTGTTGATCGGCCGTTCGAACGTCCCGGAGACAGGGAGCCCCGGTCAGGGATATCCGGGTGGGTGGGGCAACTAGGGGGCAGGGTGATCCAATCCGGCTACTACTTCTTTCCCGTAGAGGGCAAGAAGGATTTCAAGCTGGACCTTGAGACCTTTCCGGTGATCGAGTTGGAAGGGGGCCGACGCATTCTTCTGGATACCGGGAAGGGGCTGTCGGAAGATGCACAAAAGGCGATTCGCGCCTTCTGGAAACCCCTGACGATTGTCCGGACAGAACCCTGGGAAACAAGGCAAACCTTGCTGGACAAGGTGTTTCGGATCATTCACGGGGAAGAGGTACAACGGACCGTAGAGGTTCCGATGTCCGGTGACGGTATTCACGTGACCCTCAGGGGGGATTGGATTCTGGATCGAAAAGGAGATGAACTCAACCTGCGGGGATATGACTGTATCACCCTGATTACGAATCCCGAGGAAAAGACATCGGTTCCACTCAAGAGTTATCTGGCCGGGAAGAATATCTATATTTCTGATCTGCTGCCCGAGGGGGTTGATGAAGACATGGCTGTGGAGAAAAAAACAGGCGACTCAGCCGGGCTTCCGGTGTTCGCCATAGCAGCCTCAAATCACGAAAACTACGTGGAGAACCTCGTAAAGGGCCTCGGGTATTCCTACGACCGGCAGGTCCCACTCTCTTTTCAATATGCCGGCTTCCAGATCCAGACGGTCGCTAACTTGATGCACGGTGAGGACGGCCTGGACCTAGTGGTGGACTTTGGTACCCTTTTCGGCGATGCAAAAGGAGCTATCGAAAAGAGCGGGCTGAAGGTCATCACTATCAAGCCCGAAGACAAAGCCATGGACATTGCCCGGAATATCATGCAGACAATCCGCGTGTCGTGGACCAAGGATCCTGTTCTGTTTGGGGCTGATCGGGACGTGTTCAAGACGACCTCCGTAGAGATTCCGGGTCTTCTCGCATCCCCTGCCCCGCAGGGAAGTACTTTGCTGACGCTGGCACCGCTTCCCGTGAAGATATGCGAGTTCCTGAGGGAAAAGGGGATCACTGTGGTCAAGATAAAACAACGTTGAGAGAAACCAGCGTTGCGTCTCGCAGATAATTCGGATAATCTGCAGAATCGCATAGGATCCACAAGGATGACATTACAAATTCGAAATCCGAAATCCGAATATCGAAACAAACTCGAAATTCAAATGTTTCAATGACAAAAACGATCAAGACCTGTGTTCTTGTATTTATGTTTCGGTCATTTGAATTTTGGTCATTTGGAATTGTTTCGGATTTCGATATTCGGATTTCGGATTTTGAGACCCAAGCGGGAGATCATGTTTGCTTTGACTTTTGCAAATAATTTCTGAGATACGACACGAATATGTCTCTTTAACGGACAACGGACAACGGACAACGTGTTTAAGGAGGTATTGATGCTGAAGCGACTACTCCATTCATTGCTTTTCCTGTTTTTTTCTGTCTGTCTATTGTCATGCGCCACCAAGGACAAAAACAAAACGACACCCAAGGAACTGGCCGACGCCTCCAAGCATCTTGGTGAAGGATACCTTGGCGAAAGAAACTATACGGCCGCCCTCAGGGAATTCTTGAAGGCCGAAAAGATAAACGACAAGGACCCGTATCTACAGAATGATCTCGGGCTCGCTTATATCGGAAAGGAAAAACTGGATACAGCCCTCATACATTTCGACAAGGCCGTATCCCTTAAATCCGATTATGCAAGCGCATGGAACAACATGGGCATCGTCCATTTGAGACTCGAGGAGTGGGACAAGGCGATCGAGAGTTTCGATCGGGCGCTTGAACAATTGCTCTACGCCACGCCGCATTTTGCCCTGAACAATGTGGGTGAGGCCTACCGTGGAAAGAAGGACTATGTGCGTTCCATCCAGGCATACCACCAGGCCCTTGCGGCACAACCCGGCTTTTTCAGAGCTTACAGAGGAATGGCCCTTACCTACATGGCCATGGGAGACTATGACGCCGCCGCCGCTTCACTCGAAAACGCGGTTGAGATGGCCCCGGACTATGCCCTTGGGTTCTACGACCTTGGGCGTGTATACGTGTTCAAGCGTAAGAGGGAAACGGCCATTGCCGCCTTCAGGTGGGTTCTACGACCTTGGGCGTGTATACGTGTTCAAGCGTAAGAGGGAAACGGCCATTGCCGCCTTCAGGAAAGCCGCGCAACTGGCACCTGACTCCCCTCTGGCTGTGGCGGCTAAGACGGAAATCAGTAAACTACAGTAGGACGAGGGGAAAAGATTATCACGCCTCTTCTCAAGGCGCAGCCGCAACGCACGAAAGAAGTAACAAAGCACGAAAGAGAAGAGAATTATCACGAAAGCACGAAAGAAATAAGAAAACACGAAAAACAACAGATTATCACGAAGACACGAAATTAAGAGAAAAGCACGAAAGGGAAGAAAGATTATAACGAAGGCACACACTGTTTTGCGCCAGGGTTGCGCCTGACGGCTTGAAAAGAGGCACTTCGTGCCAAGGCGTAAGCCGCAAATTAAGAGAAGAACACTAAAGTAAAAACACGAAAGGTCGCCTCATCTTGAGGCGACCTTTTGTCATTTCATATTTCGTGCTTTCTTATTCTTTTCGTGCTTTCGTGATTCGTTCTTGTTGCTTTTCCCCTCGTTACTCCTCCGCGTCAGCGTGCATGGGGAGTTCGTAACTGCGGATTTTGGCCCCCGGTTGAAAGGTTTTCTCAGAATACGTTACAATAGCCGTGGACGCGGTCTCCTCGGTGCGGAGAACAAGGATTCTGGCATAATCGACAGGTGGGAGCAGAACCCGTTTCCTCTTATCGGGATCAATGCGCTCTTCTTCCTGATAGTAGACGCTGTAGGGCTGGCCGACCCGGACGCCGTCTTCGAATCCCTTATCGATAAAGATAACAAAGTTCTTGGCGTACATGGTGATCTTGCGCCGCTGAGCGGTGAGTATCTTACCATTCAAGCCCGGCACGCTTTCTCGCACGAGAATCCTTTCGGATCGTTCCTCGTAGGGCATCAGAAGATCTTCGATGAAGATGGTCAAAAACGAGTTTTTTACAGTCCCAATGGCAAATTCAGGGTGCGTCTCGGTGATTTCAACTATTCCCACAACATGGTGGTGAGCGCCGACGGTTTTGCCGGTGTCCGGGTCCTTCACAGGGTCAAGGAGT
>JAFDFO010000207.1 GCA_019309815.1 Deltaproteobacteria bacterium | reverse complement strand
AGACAAACTCGAGGCAGCTGATTTCTGGGTTTCCGAGGTCATCAATCATGGTTTCATTCACTCCATATACTCCTTCGATCCGAACAACATCCCTATCGAGTTCAGCGCACCGGTGAGGGCGGTGGATGTCAGGAAGCGTCCCAAAATGAAAGACAGACAGCCCTCGCTTGTGGCCCAGGAAGGGTCCGAGCCTCAACCAGGGAACTGGCCGGAAGTCGCCCAGCCCACGCCCCGGGAAGACCGCATGGTCTATCCGGGCGAAGGGATGATTCTTACCGAAGATGACGACGGAGACAACTATACGGGCCGAGGTTTGAACCGCCATTTTTGACAGTTTATTGACACTTGTTGTGGGTCGTATTGGTCTGTGTCTTGTGATCGCAAGCGACTTTTCTCCCCTGCGTGAACCGCAGAATTGCACGCATTCCCTGAGCCTGGCAAGAGGTCGCATTTAGTCCAAAATACTCCCTAAATCGGGCGCATTCCTCGAATTCCTGTCACACATCAGCGTGACTGCGGTGACGTTTTACCCCCCCCTTTTCCCTTTTGAACTTCCGTCGAAGACAAGAATATCTCTACGTGTAAGGGTAATCTCCCGCTTTTGGCACATTTCTTTCATGTTCTTGTTCAAGGTACCGACGCATGCGTGTCATTTGCGGCAACAGGCGACAGTAACAAGACGGGTACATGGGAGAGTAGAGACTATGACGCTGAAGGAGATTATTGAAAGATGTAGCATGCTTAGGGTTCAAGAACGACGGCATCAAGATGAAACATACGGTGAACTCGTTTTCTACAACGAGGAAGTCGATGAGTGGCACAGAATATTCTCTGAGCTTTTGGGACCGGCCGTTAAACCTGCAGAAATGAAGCCTACCAAGGACATGTTGCAGCTAACAGAAGATTACGGCGGCATCCAAACTGGTCAGACCCTGTTTATGAGAGAATTTGATGATTTAACTGTGATAGCCATGTTCTGGCCCTGGCAAGATGACACACATACTACCCTGAAAATTGCGCTTCTGAAAAAACAGAAAGAGGAAGTCAATATCTCCTCCCCAAAGGCGGGATCGGGCTTTGTGACCTTGGGAGACGTCCTGTTCCACAAGCCATCTCAAAAACCCGTCTGAGGCCGACAGTCCCGCCAACGAGTGAAGCCCGACATTTCTATTGCTTCCACCGGTAGTCTTCGACTAAAAGTGAGCGTGACATATCATGAAGATCAACTGTCACTGCCATATCTTTAGCCTCGACTGTGTACCCCTGGATTTTCGCCAACGTTTCTTCCTGGACGTCAAAAACCCTGCCCACCGCACCGCTCATCGGTTGGTTCGACGTATGTTGCCGGAACACTCGAGTCTTGAAGACTGGCTTGAGTTCATTGATATCCCTATCTCGGAAGTCGCCCAGAGGCTGGTTGTGGAGATGGATCAGGCTGGCATCGACATCTGCACCCCCCTCATGATGGACATGGCATACTGCAAGAAGTATGGAGGTGGAACAAAACCTTACGAGGATCAGATAGAAGAGACTGCGGCTGCAGCCGAAGCCATAAACAAAAAATACAACCGCACTCGCATGCTTCCCTTTATCGCGGCCGATCCCCACAGAGAAGATGTTGCCACCATCGTGACAGAGGCATTGGAACGAGAGGTGTTCAAGGGGGTCAAGGTCTATCCGGTCATGGGGTTTACCCCGAATGACAGGAGACTGTATCCGATTTATGAACATTGCGTTCATAACAGCATCCCCATAACCACACACTGTCAAAACGGTGGAATTCCGGGTCTTGGAGACTACTATCACCTTGCAGACCCTGAACACTGGGCATCGGTTCTGGAGGACTTTCCCACGCTGACATTGAACCTGGGGCACAATGACCGCACCGGATCTACGTGGCAAGCAAAGATCGCACAGCTCATCAACACCTACCAAAATGTCTACACAGATATTTCATATAACTACGAGATGTGGTTCATGCCCAGGAGGTACTTCACAAACATAAAGAACATGCTCTCCACTCCCAAAGTCAAAGACAGGCTCCTATACGGGACTGACTGGTTTATGGGGCGATACTTTTGGACCGAAGAATCTTACCTGAAATGGTTTCTGGAATACTCAAAGAAGATCTTCTGGTGCAGAGTGGAATTTACAGAACTAGACATGAGAAGATTGACCGAAGACAACCCCAAGCGCTTTCTGGGATTGTAGGGTGAAGGGGACTGCGGTTAATTCCATCTTTCAATCTTGACGGTTTCATGGAACTAGCCTATTTCCTGGGATGATTTGCTCAAATTCTAAGCCCATAACCGCGGCAGGCAGATCTGTCCACGGAACGTGGGTCTATTGCGAGAGGCGATAGAACAAAAGAAAGGGGTTGTGTGATGATGTCCGGAGACACGCATAGCAAGGCTATCGGGTATTTGTTGTGGGTGGTTGGGTTCACAGGCGCTCATCGATTTTATTACGGTAAGCCGGTTTCAGGCACTATTTATTTCTTTACCTTTGGCCTTTTGTTAATCGGATGGATCATTGATCTCTTTCTTATTCCTTCATTGGACCGCGAGGCCGATTTCAGATTCAAGAAAGGGCCTATCGATTATTCGGTTGCATGGATACTGCTAACGTTCTTAGGCGTTTTTGGAATTCACAGGATGTACATGGGTAAATGGATTACCGGGTTTATATACCTTTTGACAGGCGGTGTGTTTCTAATCGGATATGTTTATGATTACTGGACGCTCAATGATCAGATTACGCTCATAAACAGTGGTTAATGATTCCCCTTTGTACAGTTTCTTTTCCAGGGGGTATGGCAGGAAATACGTCGATTCGCAGTTGCCAATGGCATAACTGGTGTTGCTGGGGGAACCTATGAAGATTGGTCTTGCGTTGGGGGGCGGCGGCGTGCGAGGCATGGCGCATATTGCGGTGCTGGAGGCACTTGATGAACTCGGCCTCAGGCCGAATATTATTGCCGGGACCAGTATGGGAGCCATTGTGGGGGCACTGTATGCATCCGGAATGGACGGCAGGGCGATTCGACAACTTGTGCAAAGGCATATCATCCTTAAAGATGACAAGTTGCGCGATCTCTTTGACAAGAAAGGGAACCTGTTGAAATGGGTGCAAGCGTTTTCCATCGAATTTTCCCGTGGCGGTTTGATCAGCAGCGATAGATTCCTGCATTACCTTCTCAATGAGATCCAAAAGACGACATTCGAAGATCTGGAAATACCTCTGCTTGTCATTGCGACCGATTACTGGACGGCGGAAGAAGTTGTTTTTGAAAAAGGTGATCTTCTCCCTGCCATACAGGCCAGCATGGCGGTACCCGGAGTTTTCGCCCCCGTTTCTATCGATGAAAGGGTCCTTGTGGATGGTGGTGTCGTAAACTTGGTGCCGTACGATCATCTGCTTGAACGCACCGATCTGACGATCGCAATAGATGTTGGCAGAATACGCACCATCGGCGAAGAACCGATCCCAAGTGCCTTGGAATCCGTCCTCGGCACGTTTGATATTATGCAGACAGCGGCGCTGACAGATAAAATGAGGCACCGAAAACCGGATATTTATGTACGGATGGAGATTCACGATGTTCGCATGCTTGATTTTGGGAAGGTCGAGGAGGTTTTCCAGCAGGCCAAGCCATCAGTTGAGGCGTTGCGAAAAGAGCTTGCCAACAGGAAACTCTTGCCCGACGCCGATTGAAAGGCCTCAATAATCAGTAATGAGGGGCCCACGAGAAGGCTGCCCATCTCATCAATCCGACGAATCTTGGTAAAGAAAGACCCAACCCATATCCGAACCAAACCCGATGTAGTTATAGAAGGAGTTAACGAGGAGATTCGCCTTGGGTGGTGGCTGCCGCGCAAAAGCAAGATCAGGGTCAAGGGCTTGCTGTTATCTCTGATATCAAAGGACCAATGATGAAGAAGGCTTGTATTGAAAATCTTCCCTTTATGAAAAAATATTTACAAACGCTGCTGTTGTAATGACCCTAAGTTATTTCGGCAATCTAGATTAAGAAGAGTTGCCAACTTTATCTGGTCTCGCAATCAGCCTTTGTGCTATCTTGAAATTCGGATCATCTCCCGATTAGTTGTAGTTAATTGAGGCCAAATAGATGGGTTATCCCCAATTGAACAGGCGTTATCCCAGAGGGGTCAAGGGGTCCAGGATTCAAGGGTTCGAGTGA
>JAFDFO010000206.1 GCA_019309815.1 Deltaproteobacteria bacterium | reverse complement strand
ATTGTGCGAAATGCGACAGGGAATTTGAGGTCCTTGTCTTTGGAAACGACAAAGTCACCTGCCCTACCTGCAACGGCAAGAAGGTCAAAAAGTTACTCTCCGCTTTCAGCCACAAGAGCGATGGTCAGTTCTCAAGTTCTAAGGGTGATGCCTGCACGGCATGCACTGCCACGAGCTGTACCACCTGTGGCCACTAATCATGAACGTCATTAGGATCGGTACACGAGGAAGCCCACTTGCCGTATGGCAGGCAGAGTGGGTTCGTTCCCGACTCCTTGCGCTCCATCCCGAATACACCGCCGAAATAGTTAAGATAAAGACCACTGGGGATAAGATTTTAGATGTCCCCCTGGCAAAAGTTGGTGGCAAAGGGCTCTTTGTCAAAGAGATTGAAACAGCCCTGCTGGAAGGCGGAATCGATCTTGCGGTCCACAGCATGAAGGACATGCCGGCTGAAATTCCGCCCGGGCTTTGTATCGGCGTTGTCCCGGAACGGGAAAACCCCCTGGACATTCTGATTTCCCGAAACGGCCACTCGTTTAAAGACCTGCGAGAAAAAGCTAATCTTGGAAGCAGCAGCCTCAGGAGGGGAGCCCAGGTTCGGCATATCCGGCCGGACATCACTGTGCAGCCCTTGAGAGGAAACCTCGACACGCGGATAAGGAAACTCGAAACAGAGGGGCTTGACGCCATTATCCTGGCCGCGGCCGGGGTCAAAAGGCTTGGAATGGAATCCCGTATTACGGAATATATGTCCGAAGACATCATGCTTCCGGCCATTGGACAGGGGGCACTATCGATTGAAGTGAGAGAAGACGACAACGCTATCCGGGATCTCATCGCCCCCGTGGATCACAGAGAAACGCGCCTGGCCATTGAGAGCGAACGCGCCTTTCTGAGCCGGCTCGAAGGCGGCTGTCAGGTCCCGATCGCAGCCCATGCAAAGATCGTTGGAGACCAAATCGATCTTACGGGCCTTGTTGCTGAGGTGGACGGGTCCGTGCTTCTTCGCGAAAACGTCACGGGTTCTGTGGACAAACACGAAGAACTTGGGGTACAACTGGCCAACCAGCTCCTTGAACAGGGTGGGCGAAAAATCCTGGAAGACATCCTTGGGAGAAGTATCAAGGACTTGGCTTAGTTTATTAACCACCCACTCGCTTTGCTCGTTCGAGACACTGAGAACACAGAGCGAAATTGCTTTTTCCTGATCGGGAGACGGCGATCAGGAAAAAAAGCTCAGCCCTTCGGGCGGTTTTACTTCCGCCGAAGGCGGGACTGGCGGTTTTCATTTGCCGCCGTCTCCCGGCAAATGAAAAAGGTATCACTCTGTGCCCTCCGTGCCTCGAGTGAGTGCAACGAACGGGTGGTGAATGTAAGGAGCGTATGACGAAAGGCACAGTCTATCTCGTTGGCGCCGGGCCTGGTGACCCGGGCCTCATCACCGTCAAAGCCGTTGAGTGTCTGAAACAGGCGGATGTGGTGATCTATGACTTCCTCGCCACCCCAAAACTCCTCAAATACGCACGGGAAGGTGCTGAGATCATCTACGTTGGCAAGAAGGGAGGCGATCACACCCTTTCGCAGGATAAAATCAACGAGCTGATCGCAGCAAAGGCAAAAGAAGGCAACACCGTCGTCCGTCTAAAAGGCGGCGATCCCTTTATCTTCGGCCGCGGTGGTGAAGAGGCTGAAGTGCTTGTCCAGCAAGGCATTCCTTTTGAGATTGTGCCGGGTGTGACCTCGGCCATAGCTGCACCCGCCTATGCGGGCATTCCCCTGACTCACCGCAAATACAACACCAGCGTAGCCTTTATAACCGGTCATGAAGACCCGACCAAAGACGAGTCCACGATTGAGTGGTCCAAGCTTGCCACCGCCGTGGGCACCCTCGTCTTTCTGATGGGTGTCAAGAGCCTTCCCACGATCACAGAGAACTTGATAGCAGCCGGGCGTGACCCGAAAACCCCGGTAGCCCTGGTACGCTGGGGAACCACCTCGCAGCAAACCACGGTGACAGGAACTCTTGAAACCATTGTGGCAGAGGTAGAAGCAGCCGGACTCAAGCCGCCTGCCATTATTGTTGTAGGG
Organism: Deltaproteobacteria bacterium; assembly: GCA_019309815.1. Classification (GTDB taxonomy): domain Bacteria; phylum Desulfobacterota; class Desulfobacteria; order Desulfobacterales. Next base: position 2,922 of record JAFDFO010000206.1, on the reverse strand, counting down.
GAGGTTGCCGAACTCAGGGATACCCTGAACTGGTTTGAGAAAAGGCCCCTTCTGGGAAAGACCATAGTTGTTACTAGGGCCAGGGCACAGGCAAGCGACCTTGTGGACCGGCTTTCAGACCTGGGAGCCGAATGCTTTGAATGCCCCACCATCAAAGTCGTGCCCCCGGAGGATTGGAGTCCCCTGGATTCAGCCATAGACAACCTTGGCGACTATGACTGGCTCGTCTTTACGAGTGTCAACGGCGTCGCCTTTTTCTTTGAGCGCCTTTTTGAAAGAGGCAAAGATGTTCGGGCCCTCAGAGATGTGCGCACAGCAGCCATCGGTCCGGCCACGGCAAAGCGGTTAGGAGACTTTGGGCTCACAAGCGATATCGTTCCGGAGACGTATCAGGCTGAATCGGTCGTGGAAGCCTTTGCAAAAGAGTCCATGGGAGGAAAACGTGTTCTCCTGCCCCGCGCCAAAGAGGCAAGGCCTATTCTTCCTGTAGAACTCAAGAACATGGGCGCTGATGTGGACGAAATCGCCACCTATGAGACGGAACAGGCCAGCGAAAACATAGACATGCTGATCAAACGCCTTGAAGAAGGCTCCATAGATATTGTTACCTTCACTAGCTCTTCCACAGTCAAGAACTTCAAGGCCCTCCTTCCGGCTGACAGATTTCAAAGCTTAATTGAAAAGGTAACAGTCGCCAGCATCGGCCCGATTACCACAGACACCGCAAAAGAACTCGGCTTCAAAGTCGACATCACCGCCGCAGATTTCACCATCCCCGGCCTGTGCGAAGCCATCCTCCAGCACTACGCCTAAGAAGACTCTCGCCCGCTAGCTCGAGCTCACAGAATCTGTTGTTTTTCAATCGTCAATCTTCAATCATCAATAGTCAATCCCAGAGCCGTTCACCGTTGACCGACAAGAAACGAACGATAATTTTCATTTGCCTCCTCTCGCTTTTTTGTTCGGTTGTTCATTATTTGTATATGTTCACTAATAGTGAACATATTGATTTAATGAACGACTATATGTTCTGCTTCTAAAACTATCTGTTAATATAGGAAATAATAAAATTCTTCTTGACAATTGTACATGTTTTGATTATGTTCATCTACAGTGAACAGGTACCAATAATGAACAACCCACAAGGAAACTGAACCGATGCGCACAAAACCCGCTGAGATAACGCTATTACGCAAGGCCCTACAAGTATTTGAAAGAACAACCAAAATAACCGCTGAGCTCAAGGGCCTTGAAGTCGCCCTTGATACCGCTGGCCGGGCGGATGCAGTGATACACATCATGTGGCAAGACTTGGAATGGCATTTTGCCGTAGAAGTCAAAGCCACCCTCACCCGTGCGACTCTCGGCTCAGTTGCACATCAACTGCACAAATTCCCAGAAAGACCGATTCTTGTTACAAAGTATGTAACACCGCAAGTTGCAGAACGGTTGAAAGAAATGGACATTCCTTTCATCGATACAGCAGGTAATGCCTATTTAAATGAACCGCCACTGTTCATCTTCATCAAAGGAAACAAACCTGCCCTCCCAGTTCGAACGGAACGCCCAGCACGGGCATTTCAACCCACAGGCTTACAGGTTCTTTTTGCTTTGTTATGCAATCCGGGTCTCGAAGATGCCCCATTTCGCGAAATCAACAGACAAGCGAAGGTAGCTTTGGGAACTGTTGGTTGGGTGATGCGAGATTTAAGGGAAATGGGTTACTTAATTGACACCGGCAAACACGGGCGCCGTCTTATTCAAAAGAAAGATCTGTTGATGCGATGGGCCGCCACCTACCCTGAACAATTGAGACCGAAACTGGCAGCCGGACGTTACCAGACCACCAATGTTGACTGGTGGAAACACGCAACCCTGGACAACCTTCAAGAAGGACGATGATGGCGACATAGAGATTCTCAGGGCATTTTGGGACTTTGAATTCAACTTACCTCATGTCGAATTGGTTCACCCAGTACTGATTTATGCCGATTTGCTGGCGACTGGTGATCCGAGGAATATCGAAACGGCACAGATTATCTATGAACGCGAGCTTACTCGACTTATCAGGGAAGATTGACGACATCACAGTTGAGCTCTTTGAGACTGTGGTTCGCGTTGCTCAGTCCATTGATGTCCCATTCTTTGTGGTCGGTGCAACTGCACGAGATATCATTCTTCTGCATGGCTACGACATCAATCCCAAACGAGCCACGGCTGATATTGACTTTGGGGTACAAGTATCGGATTGGGATAGATATGAACAACTGAAAGAAGGTCTTCTTGAGACAGGAGACTTCACACCCACCAGAGACCCGCAACAACTTGCGTACAAAGAAGCACTGCGTATTGATGTGATTCCGTTCGGTGCAATTACAGGTCCAGACAATGTTCTGACCTGGCCGCCGGACTACGAGACAAGAATGAACATGCTTGGATTCGAGGAAGCGCACAACCATGCACTTACAGTGAGACTGCGGTCAGATCCCGTTCTCGACGTACCTTTTGCATCCCTTGCTGGACTTGCAGCAATGAAGATAATTGCCTGGAACGACAATTATTCACGGGGAAAGAGGGATGCGCCGGATTTGTTCCTGATTATGAGTACCTATTTAGACGCCGGGAACCAAGACCGTCTATTCAATGAAGAAAAGGATATAGTGGATGTCGAAGATTTTGATTACGTGCGAGCAGGGGCAAGACTGTTAGGCCGGGATATTGCAGCAATCCTGAACACAAGGACTGTGAAGACCGTTCTTGAAATACTGATTCGAGAGACAGGTGAAGAGGGTCGTTGCAGGCTCGTTGAAGACATGATGGACATACATGGAACTTCAGAAAATGGTTTTGACCACAGACTAGATCTCCTCAAAGAGATGACATTAGGAATCCTTGACAGGACTGGTAAAGGGAGGGATAGCA
>JAFDFO010000205.1 GCA_019309815.1 Deltaproteobacteria bacterium | reverse complement strand
AATGATGCGCTAATCACGCATTTTCAGCTACTGTTTTAATCTTACACGAATAGACTACCTTGTCTTCATGATTGATCAGGATCCCCGAATGTGAAAGCACCAAATTCCAATGACCAAAATTCCAAATTCCTACTGTTTTCAAGGCGAAGGCCGCTGCTGTTCTCAAGGCGCTAGCCGCAAACCTATTTCTCCTCGGGGCAATCGCCCTTAACCGTGTTTTGGTTATTGGATGTTGGAATGTGATGTATATTTGCGGCTCACACCTTGAGAACAGTATGGATCTATTTCGATATTCGACATTGGACATTCGATATTCAATATTGCGGCTAGCGCCTTGAGAACAGCACGGATTTCTCGGGCACGACACTAAAACATGTTTCAGAAATACCTCCTGGGCTTCGCATGATGCTGTTTACGTGGGAATTCCAAGTCTATTCAAAAGTGTTGACCCAAAGAAGACCTCTTGGTAGGTTCCATGATGCTATAGGGACCAGGCGGGGCAGATAACGTCTTATCGACGCTCAAGTGTGAGCCAGAGGGATCTTACCGCCATGAACAAAGGCCTTTCATAGGAGGTACCATTGAACGCCAGACTCCGAAATCGACTGTTTCCATTCATTTTGCTTCTTTCTTTGGTTGCCATGACGGCAGGGCAAGGGATGGCTGAAGAGCCTTCCCGTGTGGTCATCCTGCCATATGAGATAAATGCGGACAGAGACCTTTCATTCATCAGTGAAGGCATCGTCGACATGCTCTCATCCCGTTTGGCATGGGAAGATAAGGTTGTTATCGTGCCCGAGGAGGAGACAAAACAGGCCATAAAAGATATGTCGCTGCCCCCCACCGAGGAGATCGCCCGAAACCTGGGTACCGAACTCCAGGCCAGCCACGTTCTGTTTGGGAGTGCCACCGTTTTCGGAAAGAGTGTCAGCCTGGACAGCAAGGTTGTGGATGTCCTTCAGATGAAGCCCACACTCACGTTTTCCAATCGGGCTGAGGGAATGGACGACCTCATCCCCCAGGTAGACCTTCTTGCCGATGAAATCAACGAGAAGGTTTTTGACCGCCGACCTGAAGGCGTTCAACAGCCCGTACAAGCGCCTGAACGCCCAGGCATCTATGCACACCCGGAAACGCTTCTCGGTGCAGGAGCAGTCGGCGCTGCTGCAGGGGCAGCCGGGCAGCAAAAGGCTCCAACCGGCGCAGCGCCCACGGGGGCCGCAGCTGCAGGTGGATTCGTAGCGGTTGGCAGCGTGGCACCAACCGATATGACTGTAGAAGGGTTTTGGAAAAGCCAGCCCTACAAAACGGCCGTCAACGGGATGGCCCTCGGTGATGTGGACGGGGACAACAGGATAGAGGTCGTCTTTGTCAGTAAGGACCACATTTATGTGCACCGGTTCGAGGATGGGCGTTTTTTGAAGATATGGGAGAAGGGTGGGAAAAGGTATCAGAGTTATATAGCTGTTGACGTTGCGGACGTGAATGGCAATGGCCGCGCAGAGATATTTGTCACAAACGTGGAAGGGAGTGGGCAGCGCCTGGCATCATTTGTGCTGGAGTGGGATGGCTCAGATTTCAAACAGGTGAGCAATAACGATCCCTGGTACTACAGGGTGATAGACGTGCCTGGCCGGGGTCAAGTGCTGTACGGACAGAAGCGGAAGGTGGATGAGCTTTTTGCTTCAGGGGTATACGAATTGGCCTGGGGCAATGGCGAATATGAACCCGGAGAGCGGTTGAAGTTGCCCAAGCGGGTTAACATCTTCGGGTTTGCCCTGGGTGATGCTATGAATAACGGGCAGCCGTCGATCATTGCCTATGACGAAACCGACAAAATACGCATCTACGACGTGTCGGCGGACGAACAGTGGAGGAGTGATAAGCGGTATGGCGGCAGCATGAACTACCTTGAGTATAAGATGCACATGGATGGAGCCCAGGGCGACGTAGGCCATTACTTCTTGCCTCAACGGATCTTTGTCAGGGATCTGAACAACGATGGCATAAATGAAGTGATAGTGTCACACAACAAGGGTTCCGTTGGAGAGTTGTTTTCACGTCTTCGACATTTCAGCAACGGCCACGTAACATCTCTTTTCTGGAACCGTTATGAGCTTTACCCTAATTTGCAGACACCCGGGGTAAAAGGTTATATCAGCGATTTTTGCATTGGCGACTATGATCATGATGGCAGGGACGAGGTGGTTGTAGCCCAGGTCCGGAAACAGGGCACACTCTTAACGAGTTCCAAGAGTGTGATCATCGGGTATGAGCTTCCCCAGCCAGCGCCTGTCCAGTAGTTGTACGATAGGGCCATCGGCGTTGCTGGTCCTGTTATGAATATCATCGCCCACTAGCAAGTCCCCACATGTTCTCACCGTTGTATAGTTGTTCCCTAAATCTACTAATCCGGTAAACTCGGTAGAAGTGCGGGCGGGGATAAACCCCGCCCCTACATGCAAAGACCCATCACATGACGTAGGGGCGGGGTTTATCCCCGCCCTGTATCGGTCTTCTATCACAAGCAAGGTTTCTTAGGTCACTAAAGTCAATATTCCACAGACGTCCACTGTTCTTCTGCACAAAAAAAGCCCCGGGGAAAACTCCCCGGGGCCTTGGTTTAAGCGTTAAGACGCTGACAACTTAGAAATCCGCTTGCCACAGGATACCCAAGTGCCAGGAGTCTGGATCTTCTATACCCATTGCGTTGTCCATGCCGTCCCACCAGGAGAACTCAGGAACGATGAAAAAGGTCTCAGCAATAGGGACCTTGCAGTTCACGAAGATGCCCATGAGTTCATCCGCCTCAGGGCCGGACGCGTCGTTATCGGATGAGGAGTAACCCCAACCAACGGTGATCGTGGTCGGGTCGACCTTGAAAGCGGCCTGCAGGTAACCACCCCAACACTCGGCGTCCTGGACGCTGTTGTTGACAACGACTGCATTGGCGTTTTTCCGACCGAGGATACCAAAGTTCGACAGGTTCTCCCCATAGTGGACGGTAAACCTGAATGCCACTGGGCCTGGGTCCCAAGAACCCTTCAGGAACGCGACGTAGGAATCAATGTCGTCATCAAAGGTGCCTCCGACTGCGGTATCGTCATATTTGTAGGTGTTGTAACCGATACCAGGGCCGATATACCAGCCTTCCCTTCTAACATCCCATGCAACCTGCAGTTTCGGGATAATAACGTCAGAGTTGCCTCCAGCGAGGGTGCCGGCAGGGGGTGCAAAGCCGCCCGAAGGTCCAATGCCATCGAACGTCTGGGCGGCTAGAAAGGTCAAACCGTTGTCCAGGACCACTTTGACCTGGGGGTAACGGCGATCCCAGAGAGTACCCACGCCGATGAAACCGTTCTGGAGATCAAAAACGCCGGGCGCTTGCTGAGCCGAGGGATAGGTTGGCAACGTGTAGTCCTGGCCGACAATCAGGTTGCCGGCGCCAAAGTCCCACTTGCCATACAAGAGACGGGTATAAATCTGTCTGTTGTAATAGGGAACCGCTCCGCCAAAGGTCGTGTCATAACCTGCACGGTTTTCGTTACCCCTCATACCCATCTCCACGACCCCGTAAATATCTCCGACCTGGCCTCTGGCGCCAAACCGGCTGATGTCGGCAAGGTCTATGTTGAGGTCATCATTATCATCAACACCCGTCACATTGCTTTGGTGGCTCGAATAGAAGGTACCGAGCCTCATGGATGCATACGGCTCAATTTTTTGTGCCATGGCCGGTGTGGCCAGGAGCACAGCTAGGGTAAGAGCCAGTACACTAATTGCAATTTTCTTCATCCGCTTTCCTCCTGTAAGTAGTCAAATCGTTTCTTGGCGTGTGTCCCAACAAGTTCTTGCGGTCAACATCGGGACACACAAATAAAACTCAAACAGATACCACCTCCTCCCCAGGTTATCTTAATTGTAATGATCTACAATTGCTGAGCTTGTTAATAAACACTCCTTCTTTGAATCGTACTTTATACAAACTTCTATAGCACTTGTCAAGGATTCAGTTGTCAAAATCTGCACACATGTGAACTCTTTCCCAAAAGGCAAGTTGCGTGCCAGCTGTGTTGCAAGATGCCTCAAACCGAAGACCGTCTTGCAATTATTATGTTAATTCATCTTGCAATTATTATGTTAATTCAACCACATACACTTCTTTCATGGACCGTCTCTACATAATAACGGGGCCTGTCTGTATCCCAAAAGTGTGTCAATTGCCACACAAACGTGGGGAATTACACTACAAAAAACCCATCCGCCTTGAAAAAATCAGTGCCTTTGATATGTAGGAAATACCATGTCTGAGAAATCAGCCCTAATCATCATCTCAGGCCCCACCGGTGTCGGGAAGACCGATGCGGCCGTAACTGCGGCTGAACCACTGGGAGCTGAGATTGTCAGCGCGGATGCCATGCAGGTTTACAGGCATATGGACATCGGCACGGCAAAGCCTACTCAAGAACAGCAGCAGCGTGTACGGCATCATCTGATTGACGTGGTCTATCCGGATGAGCCATTCAGCGCGGCTCTTTTCAAGGAAATGGCAGAAGCACGAATCCGGGATCTTCACCAGAAAGGATGCCCTGTCTTCATCGTCGGTGGCACGGGCCTTTACATCAAGGCCCTCACGCGGGGCCTCTTTCCGGCTGAAGGAGGAGATGACGCGATCCGTAAGAAGCTGAGAGAGGAGGTTGAAACCTCTGGGCTTGAGGCACTGTACCAACGGCTCCGGATGGTTGATCCAGAGGCTGCCGATAGAATCCATTCCAACGACACCTACCGGATTATCCGCGCCCTTGAAGTGCATCAGGCTACAGGGCAGCCGATGTCCCGCCATCAGAGGAATCACGGTTTTGAGGACGTGGGCTATAGGACACTCTCCATCGGGTTGACTCTGGATCGGACCATCCTATATGATCGGATTGACAAACGGGTCGACCTGATGCTTGCCTCCGGATTTCTGGAGGAAGTGAGAGGGCTGCTGGGTCAAGGCTACTCGTCAGCGCTCAAGTCGATGCGGTCAATAGGATACCGGCACGTGGCGGACTATTTAGAGGGACGGGTCACATGGGATGAGACCGTGCGCCTCTTCAAGCGTGACACTCGCCGCTATGCCAAACGACAGCTTACGTGGTTTAAGGCTGATCCGGATATTGAGTGGATGGGGCCCGACCAAATAGAGGTTTTGAGGACGAAGATAGATTCGTTTCTTGGATAAAGGTAAACGTCTATCGTCTTACCGTCGCCTTGACGAGCAGATCAACGGACAACGGATAAGGGACAACGGATAACGATATTTTCTATGGCTGCTTCTGCAAAAGAAAAACTGCGACGCTTGCTTGGTCTCTTCTCCAGAGAAGATCGCCTGCTGATTGTCATGAATCCGGATCCGGACGCTATGGCCAGCGCCATGGCACTAAAACGTCTTTTGTGGCGGCGGGTTGCCTCGGCCACCGTCGCCCATGTAGACAAGATTACACGCCCTGACAACCTGGCCATGATCCGACTGGTGAAGCTGGACCAGATTTCGATAAAAGAGGTCAACCTGAGCCAATGCACCCGATGCGCCATCATCGACTCCCAGCCAAATCACCACGAAGGTTTCAAAGGGATCGATTTTGATGTCATCATAGACCATCATCCTCAAACGGGGGCAAAAGCTCCCTTTATGGACATACGGCCACACTATGGTGCCACCTCCACCATCATGACCGAATATCTCCGGGCAGCCAGAATCAAGCCCTCTGCCAAACTGGCGACTGCACTCTTCTACGGCATCAAGACAGACACAATGAACTTCCAACGCAAGGCCATCATTGAAGACGTGAATGCGTTCCAGTTTCTATTCCGTCACGTCAACGTTCACATGGTTCAGAAGATCGAGCAGGCAGAGATGACACATGATTTTCTGAAATATTACCGCCTCGCCCTGGAAGAGGTGCGTGTGCAAAGACATCGCATCAGTGTCCATCTCGGCCACACGAAGAACCCGGCCGTATGCGTGTCCATTGCTGATTTTTTCATGAAGGTCCATGATATTGCCTGGGCTGTTGTTTCAGGCACCCATCAGGGACGGCTGATCATTATTGTGAGAAATGACGGGATTCGGAAGGATGGCGGGAAGCTCTTGAGCAAAGTGTTCGGGCATCTGGGCAGTGCGGGCGGACACAAGGCAATGGCCCGGGCAGAGATTCCTTTAGAGAACTTGGACGGCGTTGTTGATCAGAAGGATGATAAGGCGCTGTCGCGCTGGATCGTCAGAAGCCTGAAGTTGTA
>JAFDFO010000204.1 GCA_019309815.1 Deltaproteobacteria bacterium | reverse complement strand
AATGTTCGCTCGGTCTCCAGGACTTCCAGATAGCTGCTAAAGCCTTTATCATATCGTTCTTTTGACAGAAAGGCAGCATTTTTGGCTGCCTTGAGTCTTCTTTCCACCGCAGCAATTTGCGTCTTATAGGTCTGGATTTCGATCAATGCGTCCTCGACTTCTCTGAACGCAACCAGCACCGTCTTTTCGTACCGGAGCAGCGCCTGTTTTGTTCTCTCTTCTTCAACATCAACCTGGCTGGCACTCTTCCCAAAGTCGAACAGCGGCCCGAAAAGACCTCCTCCTACAGACCATGCCGTGCCATTTGATGTCAATGTCGACAAATCGTCACTGGCTACACCCAGTATCCCGGTTAAGCTGATTGCCGGCCACCTCAGGGCTTCAGCGACTCCGATTCTAGCGGTCTGGGCTTCCAGCAGGTATTCGGCCTGGACTATATCCGGCCTGCGTTCCAGCAGGGAGGAAGGTAAGCCGGCAGGTATGTCGGGGGGGACGGTTTGACTGCTGAGGTCAATGCCTGTTTCGATTTCCCCGGGGACTCTGCCGAGCAGAATACTCAACGTATTCTTGGTCTTGGCAATGAGACGTTCGTGGACGGGTATGGCAGCTGCTGCAATTTCCTTCTGAATTTGGGCCTGATTCAGGTCAATCTCGGGAATGATTCCTTTGTCAAAACGGTGTTGAATGATTTCAAGGCTATCAAGCCTGGACGCGAGTGTACGCTCAGATATTTCAAGCCTCTGGTTATAATCGAGCAATAGAAAGTACGTACCCACAACCTCAGAGATGAGACTCATTTGAACAACTCTCAGTGCATACTCGGAAGCCAGCAGATCTGCCATGGCCGCCTCGTTCGATCGGCGAAACTTGCCCCAAAAATCTATTTCCCAGCTGAGTACCGGCGCAACATAGTAGTAATCATTGGTGGAATCCGTTTTGATCGTTCCCGTGAAGTTTCCCCTGCCGGCCCCGGCATCTATGTCCAGTCTGGGGTACATATCAGCCCTGGTGAAACCGTAAGACGCCCGAGCCTCTTCGATACGACTGGCCGCAATTCTTGCATCTTTGTTTTCATTCAGGGCAATAGTGACCAGGGAGTGCAGTACGGGATCATCAAACAGTTCCCACCACTTCAAGTCGACTCCGGAGTCATCCTTTAGTGTGTCAAATTGAAAATGCTCGGGTGTTTCAACCACAGGTTCCTGGAAATCGGGGCCCAATGCACAACCAGTCAGAGATATGGTAATGGCAAGTATGATGTGTTTGAACATTTCTTTCATTCTGCTAGCTGCTCATATCAGGAGTCTTTTCGAGTTCGCGTTTCTGCTCGTACTTGGCAGTCTTTCCTATAAAGACAAATAACATGGGATAAAAGAAAACGCCCAGGATCGTGGCCAGCGACATGCCTCCCAAAAGAGCCATACCCATGACTTTTCGTGCTTCCGCTCCTGCCCCGGAAGCAAGTACTAAAGGAAAAACCCCTAGGATAAAAGAGAATGCCGTCATGAGTATTGGCCTGAACCGAAGCCTGGCCGCTTTCACAGCCGCCTCAAACAAAGAAAGCCCCTTGTCAAATTCCATTTTAGCAAACTCCACAATGAGGATGGCATTCTTGGCAGCCATGGCAATAAGCATAACCAGTGATATCTGAGCAAACACATTAGACTCGTAACTGACGCTGAACAGCCGTGCCACGTACAAAGCGAGAAATGCACCAAAAATCGCAAATGGTGTGCCAAGTAAAATGCTGAAGGGCAAAGACCAACTTTCATACTGCGCAGCAAGGATGAGAAAAACTACCGGTTCCGGCAGCCTTATTTTCCTGATACGACATATTGCTCCAGGCGTATCCGATATCTGCCGGAAGCACCACTTCGGCCACCTCTTCGAGGGCAGCCAGGGCTTGGGCCGAACTGTATCCAACAGCCGGGCCACCGGTAAGCTCGATGGCCCTATACAGGTTAAAACGATTTATGTAATCCGGCCCGACAATGTCATGGACCTGCACAAAAGCTGAAAGTGGAACACTTTGTCCTTCCTGGTTCTTCACAAAGAAAAGATCCATTTGGCTTTCACCTTGCCTGTACTCAGGCTCTGCCTGAATGTAAGCTTTGTACAGTCGGCCAAAACGGTTAAAGTCATTCACATACGACCCGCCCAGAAATGCACCCACGGTTGAGTAGATGTCGTTTAACGAAACGCCGGCCTTGAGTACCTTGTCGCGATTGATATCCAGATATCTTTGGGGAACGCTTGGCCGAAACGTTGTAAAAATACTCCCGATCTCGGGCCTTTTCATGGCTGCCTGCATGAAGTTCGCGGTCTGATTAGCCAGGTGTGCCGGGGTGCCTCCGCCCCTGTCTTGTATCATTAAAGTAAAACCGGAGCCATTTCCTAAACCTGGAATGGGTGGGGGGCCAAATGCAAAAACCTGCGCTTCGAGAACCTCGGAAACAAAATCTCTGTTTAGTCGCTGGACCACTTCTTTGGCTGTCTGATTCCGCTTGTCCCAATCGGTCAGCGAAACAAATATGAAACCCGCATTCGACGACATGCTGCCGGAGAGCAGACTGAATCCTGTAGCGGACGTGACAAATTCCACCTCGTCATATCTTTGGATAATTTCTTCGACCTTCTTACTAACGACATCGGTTCTTTGCAGTGAGGCGGCATCAGGGAGTTGAATATTGACAAACAGATATCCCATGTCTTCTTCGGGCATGAAACCGCCCGGGACCATTTTGCCCAGGAGGGTCAGTGCGACCACGAGGACCACGATGAAAACCAGGCCGCGGGCTATTTTGCGCGTGACCACGTTGGTAAAACTCATATACGAATTCGTCGATCTGTCAAAAGCCTTGTTAAACAGACCAAAGAAGCTTCCCAACAAACCGCGATAAGGTTTTGGCTTGCGCAGCAGAAGAGAACACAGAGCCGGGCTCAGCGTCAGGGCGTTGATGGATGAGAAAAGGACCGAAACCGTAACCGTTATTGCAAACTGTTGATAAAGCCTTCCTGTGATTCCTCCCATAACTGCTACCGGAACAAACACTGCCACCAAGACCAGGGTCGTGGCAATAACAGGTGCCGTGACCTCGCGCATGGCCTTGTTTGTTGCCTCTTTGGGAGTCATTCCCTGTGCGATGTTCACTTGGACCGCTTCCACGACAACAATTGCATCATCCACAACGATGCCGATAGCCAGAACCAATCCCAGAAGGGACAAGACATTGATGGTAAAGCCAAGGGGCGGGAACAGTATAAAGGTCCCAACAAGGGACACAGGGATTGCAATGGTGGGAATTAAGGTGGCTCTCAAGTCTTGAATGAAAACAAAAACGACTAAGATGACCAGCGCCAGGGCGATAAACAAGGTTTCTATGATTTCATTGATTCCGGTTGTAATCGGTTTTGTTGCGTCCAGCGACACATCATATCGAATCCCTTCAGGAAAGGCCCCGGACACTTCTTCCATGGTTTCAATAACGCTTTTGGCCAGTTGGACCGCGTTTGAACCAGGTGCCTGGTACAAAGCGATGATGGCACATTCCTTGTTGTTGAGCCTGGTGAAGGCATTATAGGTCTCAACCCCCAGCTCAACACGCGCAATGTGTTTGATCTTGACCTGCGATCCCCCATCGGTGGTTCTTATGACGATCTCGCCAAATTCCTCTTCAGACTGTAACCTGTCAGGCAGCCTGACCGTATAGGTGAACTCCGTGCCGGGGGGGGCTGGTTCTGCACCGAACTTGCCTCCAGGCACAATCACATTCTGCGCTCTTATGGCATTGACTATCTCGGGTATGGTTATCCCCATCTGAGCCAGCCGATCGGGTTTGATCCATATGCGCATAGAATAATCACTGGCTCCGAGAACATTGACGCGACCGACCCCTCGAATACGCGCCAAGGTATCCTTAATGTTTATAAGTGCATAGTTGCCCAGGAATTGTTGATCATAACTGCCCCCCTCTGATGTCAAAGAGACCAGCATCAGAGTATTGGGGAGTGACTTCTCGGTTGTCACACCGTATCTTGTGACTTCTTGAGGCAGCTTGGCCGTTGCAGCAGACACCCTGTTTTGCGTAAAGACGGTGTTCATATCAGGATCGGTACCGATCTCAAACGAAACATCGATAACCATCGTGCCATCATTTGAATTGGTGGATTTCATGTAGATCATGTTATCCACACCATTTATCTGCTGCTCTAACGGCGTGGCCACTGATTGTTCAACACTTAGCGCATTGGCACCGGAATACGTTGCGCGCACTTGTACGATGGGCGGGGTGATGTCGGGATACTGTTCCATAGGAAGGGTTGATAACGAAACCAGTCCCACAATAACGATGACCATGGCGATGACCATTGCCACAACAGGTCGTCTGACGAAGAAATTATCCATGATTGACTACTGTTTCTCAGGCACTGGCGGCTTGATGTCCTGAACCACCGGGTTTACAACAATTCCTGCCTTAGCTCTTTGCAATCCCTCGTACACCACTTTTTCATCCGCTTCTAATCCGTCCGTAATCAGCCAGAAATCCTTGACGGTTGGGCCCACCGTGACTTCTCTAGTCTCGACTTCGTTCTTATCGTTTACCACATAGACACGGTGTATGCCCTGCAGCTCCATGACACATCGCTGCGGGATCAGAATCCCACTCGTGATCATCGATATCCTAACCTTGGCGAACTGCCCGGGCCGAAGCAACTCGTCCGGGTTCGGAAACGAAGTCTGCACCAGAATGGCACCGGTCGTGGGATCTACTTCTCTGTCAATGAAGTCGAATTTTCCCTTTTGTTCGTACACAGAACCGTCGACCAGAACCAACTCCAATTTTGTTACTCGATACTTGCCATCATCGAAACCTTCTTCAGAGAGATGTGTTCGAGCCAGCTTCAAATACTGCGTTTCAGTAATAAAGAAGTCTGCAAGTATGGTGTCGATACGGGAAACAACATTTAGAATAACCGGATTGGGACTCCGGCCAACAACGTCTCCCACTTTGGCTTTTGTTTTACCAATGATTCCGGAAATTGGAGAATGCACTTTTGTGTAACTAAGTTGTATGTTGGCAGCTCTGAGATTGGCTTCTGCCGCTTCCAACACGGCCACGGCAGCCTCGTACTGTGCAACCGCGGCATCCAGATCACTTTGACTAACGGCCTTTAGCTCGGCAAGGGGCCTGATCCGGTCGAGATCGCTTTCGGCCTTTGCCAGCATGGTTTTTGCTTCTGCCACGCCACTCATCTTTGCCGCGACATTGGCCTCGAACGGTTGGCTTTCTATCGTGTAGAGCAACGTGCCTTTTTCTATTCGCGAGCCTTCTTCAAAATGGATGCCCTCCAGGAAACCCTCCACCCGAGCCCGTATAGCGATATCTTTGAAACCGGATACATTGCCGACAAACTCATGATGGATGAGGACCTCCTGTTCTATCGTCTGATATACTGGTATATCTGGAGGAGGCATTGCAGGCTGTTCTTGTTCCTTGCTGCACGAAACAAGACACACCAGCAATACCATGAGCAGAATATTTCGCTTTTTTGACGTCATTTTCTTCCTTTCAGAAATCTTGAGACGGTTCTATCGTTGTGTCCCATAGCTAGCATACACAATTCCCGCCTCCAACCTTTTGACCGATGCCCGTGACGGTTAGGGAGTACCCATCTGGGCACCCTCTTTCTCGAAAAATGTCTTCATCTTCTCAACCCAGGCCTCCCGATCTGCTTCGCTCAGGAAGAAACCGAATTTGCCAACTGCGCGCTGCACGCTCACAAGATCGATGAGGAAATTATGCACCGAATTGGCCGCTCGTTGACCTGCTTCCAGGGCCAGGTTCTGAGCGTCCAGCAGATCAATGATTGATTTTATGCCTCTCGCATAAGAGTCGGTAACCAGCTTGAGGTTTTTGTTGGCTGCATCCGCACCATCCCGGGAGAGCTGGATGCTCGGGTAGGACGCCCTGGTCTGGTTGATGGCATTGAGTATCCTTTGCTCTATCCG
>JAFDFO010000045.1 GCA_019309815.1 Deltaproteobacteria bacterium | reverse complement strand
GAGCCTTGAGCTCAGTCTCGGCAGAGACGCCTGCGGTGAACGGTCAACGGATAACGGTGAACGATGCTTTCTACAGCTCTTCAGCACCAGCCTTCAGATGGACCAGGACGTCGTTGATTGCCTTGTCTAACCTCTTGGCCTGTTCCATGATGATCTTGGCATATTCTCTCAGCTTGTCTTCGGGATAGTCTTTGCTGCATATCAGTTTTGAGAATCCTCCGACCGCAACCAGGGGATTTCTCAATTCATGCATTAATTTGAGGGCCACATCGTTCGCGAACTTCAGCACCTCCATGCGCTTTTCATGAGTATAGACCAGCTTCTCGCTCTCCCACAATGCCTCCTCGGCACGTTTGCGCTTAGCAATATCAAGGAAGCTTTCGAGCAGATGTTCTCGACTATTTAGCGTGACGGAGACAACTGTCTTTAGAATCGGCACCCTCCTGCCGTCAACTGTAACCAACTCCTGTTCTGCATTCTCCAAGCTCTCCCCAAGATCGGTAACCGGACACTGGCCTTGCCCTGACGTGCAGAAACATTCGTGACAAAGTCTCCCGAGAATCTGTTCTCTGGGCGCACCGAACATTTTGCCGGCAGCAGCATTAACACCAACGATGGCATGAGTTTCGGGGTCAACAACCACAATGCCCGCCTGAACAGTGTCCAAAACGGTCTTTAGGCGAGTTTCGCTCTCCTGCAGCGCCTCCTCCGCACGCCCCCGTTCTGCGATCTCCCGCTCTAGAAGCAAAACGGCCTCCGAAAGCTCAGCCGTTCGTCCTTCAACGCGCTTGTCAAGGAAGTGGCTGGCTTCCTGCAGGGCTTCATCTGCTCGCTTGTGTTCAGTGATTTCACCGCGCAGCTCTTTCGCGTAGACGATGGCTTGGTCATAGGCTACCTGCAACCGACGGGTGCTCTCCAGCAAGGCGTTGTCCGCTCGCTGGCGCTCATACGCTTCTTTCTCCAGCGCCCTGACTTCTCGCTGTAGTTCTTCGTAGGTTGGTTTATTGGACATGGGAATAGGCGGTTAGTATCATGCTCAAAACGTCAATTATTGAAATCAGTCGTAGCATAGCTTATCAAAGTGTTAAATTCGAAGCACGAAATCCGAAATCCTAAACAATTCCGAATGACCAAAATCCAAATGACCGAAACATGTTCTTGTGTCGCCGCTTTGCGGCTGCCACCTCATACGAATTGAGACCCGCGCCGGGTTCTGGACCAGGATTCGACACATTGAAACTGCCCGGGCCTATAAGTCAAAACAAAAAAGGCTCCTGCACACTGGTATCTTTGATACCACGCGTAGGAACCTTGTCCACTCCCATGAGGGTGTACTCCCTGTCTATTGCTTTCTTTCTGTCATTACGGCGGATCAATATGACAAAAGTAGCTTAGTATAACAACAGTCGAAAAAGGAAGCAGGCAGGTCAACGAACAAAGTGCAAGTAAATATTGATGCCGGCGATGGCCAAGAACCCACCCACAAATATCAGCAGCCCTGTGACACTATACTCCAACTCCACGGCTTTGCTCCCCTGGACTGTCTGCTGAAACAGGACCATCAGTGCGGGAAACGACAGAAAAGTCACCACGGCCGCCAGCCCACGCCGAATTGCAAGGACAACGCAGACGATAGCTATGACAGCGATGACCCAAGGATTTATCAGCACATCAAGGAAATCAACACTTCCGAGAATCTTGTTCGCTTTCTTGAAATCCATAGCCTTTAGGGCAGCAAAGAGCTCAGACAGCATGGCAAGTTCCCTCTCCGTCCTTCGTAAAGTCCCTCAAGTGAAAAAGTCTGTTGCAAACGGTGTCACTCTTGTCTCTAGATTCTCAAAAAGCAGGCACCGTGTCAACAGTATACCTGACACCTGATGACCAGGGATTTCTGCTCTGCAGCGAAAAGACACTGTAGGCTTGCACTTTTACGAAAAAGGATTCTGAAGACACAAAAAAGGGCTCCTGGGAAAAATCCCAGAAACCCTTGATATTCCTGGTGGGCCGTATAGGAATCGAACCTATAACCTCCTGATTAAGAGTCAGCTGCTCTGCCTGGTTGAGCTAACGGCCCGGAGCGAAGTTTCTTATTGTGCGTAACAATTTCGTGGTGGCCTGTCAATTCTTTTTTGGCCTTCGGCCGTTATCCGTTGAACGTTGTCCGTTGTCCGTAAGAACTGAGCTCAAAGCTGAAAGGTGAAAGCTCAAAGGAAAAGAAGTTGGCCGTTGTCCGCTGTGACGCATAGCGCATAGGGCATGGCGCATGGCGTTAAGCAAAAGCCGAAAACGGCCTGTCTTTCAAGAAAAGCGACTTGGGGACGTCCATGACATATTAACATTCTCCATTTGAAAGGGGTTTCCGGCACTAGAATGTTGAAATGTCATGGACGTCCCCTAGCTTCTGTCAAAGCGTAAAATGATCTGTCTTTCAATAGTCAATCGTCCTTGAAGAGCCGTTCACTGTTGTCCGTTGACCGTTGACCGACATTTGTTTGGCAATCACTGTTGTGCTGCGCAGGGTGTGTGTAGGGGCGGGGACTTCGGATTGACTATTGACGATTGAAGATTGTGTCTCTTGGCAATCGTCATGGCCTAACACTGGCGTTCCCTTGTCCTTTCGACCCTTCTTCTATGGTGCCCACCAGGTGTTGTGTAGGGGAGGGCTTTATGCCCTCCCGCGGGCGGGGATGAACCCCGCCCCTACATTCTTTTGTCCCACCCTCTGTCATTTCGACCAACGGGAGAAATCTGGCGTTAATAGAGCATTCGACAAAGAAGATTTCTCCCTGGCCCAGACCGGGCTTACCAGCCTGGCAGCTTATGCGAAGTCGAAGCGCCAGGGCGGGCAGGGCGGGCGCTTCCGTCTTCACTGAAGCTTCCGTCTACGTCAAGACTTCGACGGACAAGTCGGCGAACAAGTCGCTCGAAATGACAAACAGCAATTTCCGAACTTCCCGCTACTCCTTGGCAAAGTGAATCAGAGAGAAGGAGATGTTAGGCTCGTGATCTGAACGCCTTGGTAATAGTGCTGCAATATCCCCCTGTAATCGTGTCCTTCCTGAGCCATGCGGTATGCCCCCCACTGACTCATGCCAACGCCGTGCCCAAACCCCTTTCCAATGATCTGAACGCCACCGGTATTGTCCTGCACACGAAACAGGGTGCTTCTGAGTGTCCTGGCCCCAACCTTGAGGCGAAAATCGTTGCTCTTGAGCACGGTACCGCCGCGTGTGGACTCGACAGCCACCTTCAGGGGGCGGCCCGAGGAGCTGATGTCGATAGGGCGTATCTGGGATATGGCACCCACATTCAGCCCGTACTGATTCAGCCGTTCTTGTATTGTCAGATAAGATAGGGCGAGATCCCACTTGCCGTTTTGGATATTATCACTGTACTGGTCACGTGTTCCTCTAAGGTAAGGCAAGTCAGCTACCCATACATTCTTGGCAGATTCTGTGAAGCCCCCGCTGTTCGCATGGAAGTAAGCGATCGTTAATCGCCCATCGTAGGTTATGACCTCGCCTCGTGTCGCATCAACGGCCAGGGTAGAGGCGGCGTTCTCTGCGTCATAGCCGCCGTAGACCTGTGACGCGATGGTTGCCACGAGATCATACGGCTTGTCAGTGCTTTTTTGCTTAATATACAAGGCATAACTGCGAGCTGCCACAGCCTGCGCCTTGAGGGCGTCTTCAGCCCATTTGGGGGACATCTCCCTGGGCACCACGCCGTAGAGATACGCTTCAAGGTCAACGTGATTAATCACCTGAGCCTTGCTGGCATCATCTGCTGAAACCCGAAAGCTGCCCCTATAACGTTTCCCATCAAGGGCAAGAATTCCCTCATTGGCTGTTGCGATACACTCGGAAACCTTTAGCTCTCTCCCGTTAACAACGAGACGGCCTGACCTGGCGGCCAAAGTCAAAGAGCCCAGGCCTTCATAGACTGCCTCGCCTGAAAACGTATTAGATATGGTGATAGGACCGCCTGCACTCAAGGTAACGCTGGTTGCTTTGTCGCGGATGAGTACCCTGAGGGTCGTGTCAGCCACAGACAGTTCGGGTAGAGGCGCCGGTTCTTTTTCCTTCTCAGCGCCCATTTCCGCCTTGGCACTCTCAACCCATACCTCTGCCGACTGCCGATGTCTGCCATCCGGATACTTCTCAAGATAGCTTTTGAAGCTCTGGTATGCCTGCCCGAACGTCCCTTTTTCGTAGTGAACCATCCCGGTATTGAACAGGGCGTCCTGCGCAAAGTTGCTACCCGGATAATCCTTTATCAGCACGTTGTACAGCTGCAGGGCCTCATCATATTGATCTAGATGACGATCTCGTTATACGCTGCGAGGGCTTCTAGATAACTCCCCTGGTTCAACAGATCGCCCGCCGTGCGAAAGCCCTTGGGATCATCATAGGCGGCAAAGCATAGCGAGGCCTTGATAAGGACCAGAACAAAAACTAGGGGACGTCCATGATATCTTAACATTCTAGCACCGGCAAAGCTCCTGGGATTGAGAAAGTTAATATATCATGGACGTCCCCTAGTCTGGTAGTCTGATTATAAGACGTCCATGATATCAACACTATTCCAGCATCACCTTTTCGATTTCTTCTCGATCTTCTTGCAATAGAATCCGTTCACCACGCGTGACACACTTGCTCACGGCTCCTTGCGTAATATCTAGCCTTGCAGCAACATCTGTACCGGTTGCTTTCAATTTCCTCACCGCCAGATAACAAAAAACTGCGCGGGCTTTTGCTACTGCCGGTCGCTTACTGCTTGTTTTGAAGATACTCATGTCAATACCGTAGTAGTATATAACTCGAAACAATAGGGTCTCCAAATCAATACCTCGACTACGTAAACGGGTGCGTTGCTCGAGTTCCTCATGTGCCCTTTCCAGAACCTCCTCTACAAACATACTACTGCCTAATATTCGCTCATCGCCTTTCATCCGTATCCCTGCTCGAAGTTGGTCTTTCACTGAAGACCAACCGCCTGCAGATCTTATCAGGCCCCCTCCAACCAGGTTGGGCTGCCGTCCCAGTTCCACACCTCTGGCCACGAAAGCTGCATAGTGTCTTCGCGCTGCCCTTTCTGATTCATCGAAAAAACCAAGAACGTAGTCTCTGTCTTGCCATTCACACTTCATGATTCCCATGATGACGGCGTGTCCACAATACCGATATGACCGAAGTTGGCTAAAGTCTTTGACCACACCAGCTCGAACCGGATTCAGATGAATATAGCGCACCAACTCCAGGAAATATGGATCTTCCTCGCAGAGAATTGATTTGTATCGATTTTGGAAGAGTGGTCCATGTCGCTCGTAACGTCTGTTGAATTGCTGGGCGTACCCTGTCAAACACCGCCTCATCACAGTCGCAATGGGTGCCAGGCCAGTCCTCAAGAGCAAATGAACGTGATTTGACATTAGAGCCCACGCATAGCAGGCTGTTGATGTGTCTAAAAGAACATTTCCGAGCCGCTTCAGAAAGCTATCTCTGTCCCAACGGTCTCGGAATATGGCCCTCCCCTCTATCCCTCGGATAATGATGTGCTGGAGCGCACCAGGGGCATCAATGCGTGCTTTGCGCGGCATGGCCCCGATTCACCATTACCAGAAGAGAAAGTCAATGTTTCATGAACATCACAGTATTTTTCTAGTAGTTCGAACGTCGACTAGGGGACGTCCATGACATTTCAACATTATAGCGCCAGTAAGGGTTTGGGGATCGAGAAAGTTAATATTTCATGGACGTCCCCTAGTCTGTGAGACTGATCGTGGCGGCTTCTTTGTCGACTTGGAACCTGACGGGTAGGAACTGTTCAATCACCCATATATTAGTTGTTAGATGGTTTGTTATTCCTTGTGTGGTCAGCGTGGACGGCCCTTTGGCTAGGGCCATGTACAGGGCTAACTGGTCCGCCAAGTGTTCGTCCACCGCTGCCTCAGAGTTCACGAAGCGAGAGAAATCCGAGCAGGCATTGTCCGCAACCTTCTCAGCAGGCTTCCCTTTCTTGCCCAAAGATGTAAACCCCGCCACCCCGTTTTCGAATTTGGCCCTTATGAAGACAACCGTGCCCGTGCCTGGCGAAGGTCCTTCCAGGAGTTCGACTCGACCCAGCTTGTCGGGGTAATCTTGAAGGCGGTTCAGAACCTGGTCCTGCTGCCGCTCTGCTATACTCATGGGGAGATTTGATATTGCCGACAGCATACAGATGTCTTGCAGCTCGGCCCGACGCGTGAGATCAAGGCCGGTGAGTTCTGAGGTTGGCGATATGGATGCAGTGACCTTTCCACCCCCTTTTGGATACCAGCCCCATCGCTTTATCTCAAGCTTTAGGGAGCCGCCCATCTTTTGGAGCATGGGTGCAAAAACATCCCTTAAGTAGTGAAAACAAGGACTCCAGGGAACATGGGTGCCCCCTGTAATGACAACCCGAGAGGACTCTTTTGCAAACAAGAGGGCAGGAATCATGGTCTGCAGCACCAAGCTTGTAGAGCCCGCTGTTCCGACATCCAGGGAATAGGACCCGGGTAGGAGTTGCTGGGGCTCGAAAGTCAGGGAGGTGGAACCCAGTTCCGCACCCTTAACCTTGCCGCCGGTTATCAAGGCCATGGCCTTCACCGCCATGAGGTGTTGGGGCCGGAGCCCGGGCTTCTTGCGGCCGGCCCGGATACCGTGGATCTGGACTGGCTGCTGGAGGATAGCGGCCAAGGCCAAAGTGGTTCTCAATATCTGGCCGCCCCCTTCGCCGCGGGAACCGTCGATTGTGATTGCGGATTTGAGGTTCGGAGTTCTCATTCTGGCTTCTGACTCCTGACTTCTGACCTACAGCTTTTCCTCAATCGCCCTCCCCCGTTGTTGCAGAGAAGAGAATGAGTGAGGAAGCATCTGTGGAAAGTTCTTTAGCAATGGCGCTTCGCTGGCTTGCCTGCTTATTCTTCTTTAGCTTGTCCGCTTTTGTCAGTGCCACGAGGGCTGGAACCTTGTAGTGTGCAAGCCAAGCAAGCAAATCATGATCTCCCTGGTTTGGGATCCTCCGAATATCCAGGATCACGACAACTGCGCAAATCCCCTGCCCTACCTCCGGCATAGCTTCCTCTCCTGCCCTTCGGATCTTCAGGTATGTTTCGACCATGGGACCCCAGCTCTTCCGTACGGCCTTTGGTACCTTTGCATAACCGTATCCCGGCAAGTCCACACAGAAGAAAGCGTCATTGATGCGAAAGAAGTTTATGGTCTGTGTGCGCCCGGGCGTGGAGCTGGTCTTCACCAAGCTCTTTCGGCCCAGCAACGTATTCATCAGGGAAGATTTGCCTACATTGGAGCGCCCTGCAAACGCAACTTCAGGGCCGCTGAGTGGAGGATACTGCGACGGCTTCACAGCGCTGATAATGAATTCTGCTGACTTGACGTTCATGGGTGCGTAGTAGCTTTGTAGAGAAGCAAAAGATTATCACGAAAACGCGAAACGAAGACAGAAGACTTATCACGAAAGCACGAAATACAGAAGAATAGACTAGGGGACGTCCATGACATTTCAACATTCTAGCGCCAGCAAGGGTTCTGGCATTGAGAAAGTTAATATTTCATGGACGTCCCCTAGTCTCCTTTTCGTGTTTTTTTCTTTCTTTCGTGTTTTGCGGCTGCGCCTTATAAAGAGACGTGATTCATTTCTTTTGTTCTTAAGATTTCAGCTGGGCTAGGTACTTCTCGATACGGTCCAGGCCTTCTGCTATGTTGTCTATGGTGTTTGCGTAGGAAAAGCGGAGGTAGCCTTCGGCGTTGGTTCCAAAATCGATTCCGGGCGTGACCCCCACGTGGGCGTTTTCAAGGATGTCAAAAGCCAGTTTGTAGGAATCTTCTGAAAACTTCTTGGCATTGGCCAGCACGTAGAAGGCGCCCGTGGGCTCTACGGTGATGCCGAATCCCAACTCCTTGAGACGCTTGATCATGAACCGGCGGCGCTCATCATAGATTGCCCGCATCCTCGCGACATCTTCCCCGGCCTCTTCAAGGGCAGCAATTCCTGCCCATTGGACCATGGCATTGGCTGAAATGAAGAAGTTCTGCTGAACCTTCTGGATCGCCCGGATAAAAAGCTTTGGTGCAATAAGATAGCCCAACCGCCAGCCGGTCATGGCATAGACTTTGGAAAACCCGTTTAGGACAAAGGCCTTATCCGTGTACTCCAGGATGGAGTGCTCTTCTCCCTCATAAACCAGCCCGTGGTATATTTCGTCGGAAATGATGTACGGGGGCAACTCCGCAATGGCCTGCATCCTTTCGTGCCCAAGGATGTTTCCTGTTGGATTGGACGGGGAGTTGATAAAGATTGCACTCGTCCTGTCATCGATCTTCTGCTGGATATGCTCAGGCCTATACTGGAAGCCATCTTCCTCAGAGACCGGAATCGTCACCGGTTCCCCGCCCGCAAACCGGACGAAGTTGGGATAGCAGGCATAATGAGGGTCTGAGATAATGACCTTGTCCCCTGGATTGAGGAGTGCTGCAAAAAGCATGAACATGGCAGGCGAAGTCCCTGATGTGACGACTATCTGATCGGGTTCTACGGTTACACCGTACTGTCCGTGATAGTGTCGACAAATTGCCTCCCGGAGCTCTATCAGTCCGAGACTGTGCGTGTAATGGGTATGCCCGTCGGTCAGGGCACGAATCGCAGCGTCCTTGATGCACGTGGGTGTGTCGAAGTCAGGCTCACCAATCTCCAAATGAATAATATGAACCCCTTCCCGCTCCATGCTATGCGCCTTTTCCAGCACATCCATGGCAATGAAGGGGGTTATTTCTTCTGTGCGTTTAGAAATCACCGGCGGTTCACCGTTGTCCATTCACCGTTGTCCGTTAAACAAAAACAATTTTTGCTTGGTAACGCCCCTATTCTTCCAAGCATGCGACTCTACCAAGCCTTTGGGATTCGGCGGAATAGGTGTAGGGGCGGGGTTGGGGTTTATCCCCGCCCGGGCGGGCGTAAAGCTCGCCCCTACATGCCTCTTCTGTCATTTCAACCGACGGGAGAAATCTTATCCTTATGGCAGGTAGACACTACTAAGATTTCTCGCTTCCGCCTTCGTCGAACCCGCGGCTACTTCGGCGGAGAGGTCGCTCGAAATGACGCTGCTGGAGCCCGCACCTTCGCTGCAAAAGTCAGCGGGCGGGCATAAAGCCCGCCCCTACATGACGTCACTTGCTAAGAATTACGTTGAGGAGAGGAGTTCGCTCAGTTTGTTAAAACACACGTTCCTCTCACCTATAGCCCCTTGCCTCTTGCCTCCGTCACTATATCACTTTGTTCAACTGATATTCGATGATCCCCTCGGCCCCGCTCTTCAGGAGTTCCGGGATCAGATCGCGCACCACAGAGGAATCCACGACCGTCTCCACGGCAAACCAGTCCGACTGATAAAGTGGCGACACCGTTGGCGCATTAAGGCTCGGAAGAAGCGCCACAATATCCTTTAACCTTGCCTCGGGCACGTTCATCTTGATTCCCACCAGCTTTTCCGCCGCCAGCGCGCCTTTTAGCAACAGGGCGATCTGCTCCATCTTTTCCCGCTTCTGCGGGTTCGCCCATGCCTCGTGGTTGGCGATCAACTTGGTGTTGGTCTGGAGGAGTTCATCGATAATGCGGAGGCCGTGGGCCTTGATCGTGCTCCCAGTCTCGGTCACCTCCACAATAGCGTCAGCCAGACCGGACACGACTTTCGCCTCTGTCGCTCCCCACGAAAACTCCACCTGAACGTCAATCCCGCGCTCCACAAAGTATTTCTTTGTAAAATTCACTAACTCGGTAGCAATCTTCTTTCCCGCAAGATCCTCCAGGCTGTTTATGTCAGAACCATGAGGGACTGCCAGGACCCAACGCGCCGGACGCTGGCTGACTTTCGAATAGATCAAATCCTCAACAGTATACACATCAGATTCGTTTTCATTGATCCAGTCCTGTCCGGTAAGACCCGCATCCAGCGTACCGTTTTCCACATAGCGAGACATTTCCTGCGCACGGCAGATAGCGCACTCTATTGTATCATCATTGATGTCAGGAAAATAGCTGCGCCCGTTGATGTCGATCTTCCAGCCAGAGCGCCTGAAGAGCCCAATGGTAGCGTCCTGTAAGCTCCCTTTCGGAATGCCAAGTTTAAGTTTGTCCTCCACTATTTGTATACCTCCTTGGGATCAAAAATTCTTTCACCCACGACCTGAACCGAGTCGCCCTCCACCTTCTTGAAAAAACAACTCCGATGCCCTGTATGACAGGCGGCATTTCCGACCTGCTCTACCTTCAAGAGTACGGTGTCGTCGTCACAGTCAATGCGAATCTCCCGCACGTGCTGGACATTACCGGATGATTGGCCCTTGATCCAGAGTTCCCGGCGGGTGCGACTCCAGTATGTCGCCTTGCCCGTTCTGAGCGTCTCTTGCCAGGCCTCTTCATTCATAAAGGCAAGCATCAAAACCTCACCGGTTTCAAAATCCTGCACAATGGCCGGGACCAAACCGCCGCACTTTTCAAAATCAAGGGAGATCATAGTATGAGCTTATTAGTCGGATTTTTCTAAGGATGTCAAGGATATTTGGGATTAAGGGTTCAACAATGGGGTTGATTAAAATCAACAATTTTTCAAGCCGGACCTGCCGTGGACGTCATGCCGGACTTGAGGAGCCTGCCCCGCACCACGATGCGGGGGCATCCAGAATTCCTGCGCGCCCTATTCCCTGGATAGCGCTAACGGTTGCGCCTGACGGCTCGAAAAGAGGTACTACGTCCCCGGCTGGAGTCTACCCCGCACTTGATGCGGGGCCGGAATGACAAGTCGCCTGGCAACAACCTGATCTTTGCTTGGCCTAAAGGTGAGGGGTTTCCACCATCCCCGAAAGAGACAGTGAAGCTCCCCGCGGCAAGCCGCGGGGGATTCTGCAAAGGATTTGGCTAAAGTTTGGCCAAATCAGCACCCTGAAATGCGGATGTGAAAGCCTGATGGACCTTGCTTGTTAAATGGCTTTTTGTTAGTATTGATCTATGGCACGCGCAAAGAATCTATCTAAAGCTAAGGAAATCAGAGCCAGACGCGGTAAGAAGAGCGGCATGCGGAAGTTGTTCTATCTCTTCTACGTGACTGTCATTCTTGTGACCGTCGCAGCCGGGCTTTTCCTGGGAGGGAGCTATTTCTACTTCACGAAGGATCTTCCCAAGATATCTTCTCTCAAGGATTACAATCCACCCATTATCACAACCGTCTATACGGATGACAAGCGCAAGATCGCGGAGTTCTTCAAAGAACGCAGGGTGATCGTCCCGCTTTCCAAGTTGCCGAGGATGTTGATCCATGCCTTTGTTGCAAGCGAAGACGCCCGTTTCTATGAACATGAAGGGATTGATCTTCTGAGCATCGCCCGCGCGTTTTTGAAAAACATCGAGGCGGGTCAAATCGTTCAGGGCGGCAGCACCATAACCCAGCAAGTGGCCAGGTCCTTCTTTCTCTCTCGCGAAAAAAGCTACACCCGCAAGCTGCGAGAGGCGATCCTGGCCTATCGCATAGACAAGGCTTTTACCAAGGACGAGATCCTGTTCCTCTATTTGAACCAGATATACTTAGGGCACGGGGCCTACGGTGTTGAGGCGGCCTCTGAGAACTACTTTAGGAAATCAGTGGGTGATCTGAATTTAGCGGAATGCGCTATGCTGGCAGGGCTGCCACAGGCTCCGGGGCGCGATTCTCCCTTCCTGCATCCCAAGAGAGCCAAGCAGCGGCAGATTTATGTTTTGAATCGTATGGTCGGCGAGGGCTTCATCACGAATGTTGAAGCGACTGAGGCAATCGATACGCCGCTTGATATCAAGCCCAGGCGGAACTGGTACATCGAGGAAGCTCCCTATTACACGGAACACGTGCGGAGGTATCTGGAGAAGAAATACGGCAGGCATGTCCTCTACAACGAAGGACTCACAGTCATCACGGCTCTGAACATTGAAATGCAGAAGATCGGACAGGAGGCAGTAAATAACGGGCTGTTGGACCTGGACAAAAGACAGGGATATCGAGGGCCACTCAAACACTTGAAGCCGGAACAGTTTGAGACCTTTTCCCAGGAGATTCAGGCTATCCTTGAGAAACAACCCCTGGAACCGGGGAGAGCTGTCGAGGGACTCGTCATTGCAGTAAGCGACACTCACGAGGAAGCCGCAGTTCGCATTGGCAGCCAACAAGGACATCTTCCCCTTGAAAGCATGAAGTGGGCAAGGAAGCCTAACCCAGAGGTTGCGCACTACAATGTCCGGGTGAAGAAGGTCAGTCATGTCCTTAAGGTCGGCGATGTCATCCTGGTGCGTGTGAAGGGTCAGTTGGAAGACTCAGAGCGCTGGGACCTCGCCTTGGAACAGACACCGATTGCGGAGGGAGCACTTCTTTGTATGGAAGCTGAGACTGGCTACGTCAAGGCGATGATCGGCGGTCGAGACTTTAGGGACAGCCAGTTCAACCGGGCAATACAATCGCGGCGACAGCCCGGCTCAGCCTTTAAGCCAATTATCTATGCCGCTGCCATCGATAAGGGCTATACGCCTGCAACCATTATTATCGATTCCCCGGTCGTGTTTGAAGACATAGAAAAGGACTTCACCTGGAAACCCAGAAACTATGAGGAGACATTTCGCGGTCCTACCCCTCTCAGAAATGCTTTAGAACATTCCAGAAACGTTGTTACGATCAAGATTTTCAAGGATATCGGTATTGACTACGTGATCGAATATGCCCAAAATCTCGGTATCGAATCCCCGCTCACTCGGGACCTTTCCCTGGCACTCGGCTCATCAGGACTCTCCCTCCTTGAGCTCGTGCGGGCATATGCCATCTTCAACAATCAGGGATACCGGGTCAAGCCGTGCTTCATCACCAAGATACTGGACCGCCATGGGAATGTCTTGGAGGAGAATCAACCCGAAAGCGACAAAGTTGTTGAGAAGAGTACGGCGTATATTATGACTAATCTACTCCAGGGCGTGGTCCAGCACGGAACCGGCTGGCGGGTCAAGGCGCTTAAGCGGCCCGTGGCAGGTAAGACTGGAACAACAAACGACCTCCATGATGCCTGGTTTGTAGGGTATACCCCGCGCTACGTCACAGGGGCATGGGTGGGCTTTGATGAAGGACGACCGCTGGGAGTGGACGAAACCGGTTCCAGGGCTGCCAGTCCCATTTGGCTGGAGTTTATGCAGAAAATCCTCAAGGACAAACCTGTACGGATTTTTCAGGTGCCGGACGGTGTAGTTTTTGCCAAGATAGATGAAGAGACGGGACTGTTAGCCATTCCTGAATCAGAGAAGACGATTTTTGAATGCTTCAAAGAAGGGACGGTTCCGACCGAATACACAAAAAAGCCCGGCACCATCACAGAACCGGACGAGTTTTTTAAGGCCGATATGTGAGACGCTTTCAGCGTACCGGTGGCTTGTGGCAGGTGGCAAGTGGCTAAGTAAAAAGGCCTGGTTCGATCATCGAGCCAGGCTTTTATTGTGGAAACATGGGAAGGCTTTCAGCTTTGAGCCTTGAGCTTTGACCTTCTCTCGATTATGGGACGCGAACCCTCCGGTTTTCAACCTCTTCCAGCAAGTCCTGAGACGTGTAGAGAACCACAAACTGCTCTTCCAGGTCTTTGACCAGCGCCCTGAGTTCGTCTTCCGGCAAATTACTACTCCGTATATATACGTTCCGGCGTGCCTCCTCAGCCGTTTCTCGGGTGGATAGAATGCTAATAATCCGCCCTCCGTGCGCACGGATTGCATCCGCTGCCTCTCTCAGCGAACCCGGGCGATCCTCCAGGCTGAAAGCAAATTGAATCCCACCCGTATAGACACCGGCAATGTTGATAAGCACTTTGAAAATGTCGGTTTGTGTGATGATGCCAATGAGGGAACCCTTATTGTTGATCACCGGAAGGGATGAAATCTTGTTCTCAAGCATCAGAATGGCGGCAAACTCCACCGTTTCATCCGGCTTGACATACACGATGTTTGTAGTCATCAGATCTTTGATCTTGATGGAAGAAAGCAGATAGTTCAGCTCATACACATCAAGGGTCGTAGCCTTTGATGGTGCTGCATCTCTGAGATCTCTGTCGCTGACGATACCGACCAGCTCACCCTTTTCGTTGACCACAGGCAAGCAGCGGATCTTCTTCTCTTTCATGATGATGGAAGCCTTCATCATCGAGGTATCCTCATCAACGGTAATCATGTCGGTGGTCATCCATCCTTGAACTAGCATAAAACTCTCCTTACTGTGTGGCCTAAGCGCAGATTACTTGTTCTTAGTTATCAGATGCGTTCGCAGTTGGGAAGCGTTTATACGATTGAATATTGAAAAGTGAAGAGTGAAAATTGAAGAAAAACTTCAACAGATGACCCACACGGCCATGCCCTTTGCCTGCTGGACGACTTTATTTGAAACACTGCCAAAGAGAAACCGTTCAGTGCGTGAAAGCCCGCGGCGGCCGATCATGATCGAGCCATACCCGCCCTCCTCGGCTTCCTTCAGGATGGCCCGGGAAACGCCGGTGGCTCTGGTTTCAAGGCGTGTGGTGATGGCGATATCCGGGACGGCCCTTTCGAGCAAATAGGTCTTGGCCTGAGACAGCATATCCTCTGCATCGGCAAGCAATCTCTGCTCGATGGTGGACTCTAAATCTCCCAGTCCTGTCCACATAGCCGTTGCCTCTTTGGGAATCAAGGGCATAACCACGTGTAAGATGGTCACCTCCATGGGACCCGCCGTAGTCAGGAGCCACGCAACATGGTCCAAGGCGCGTTTCGAATTCGGCGCACTTTCAATCGGCAGCAGAATCCTGCGCGACTCGACCTCGTTGTGTACAATGCACAGGGGAACTCCGTGTACATGCTGAAGAACCTTGTGTGAAACGCTCCCCATAAAGAACTCCCCTACCGCGCTCATGCCGTGTCGTCCCAGTACGATCCCATCATATTCACCGCTGGCTTCGAGGTCGAGGATGTCCCGAGCCACACCCGCAGAGGCTTCCTGAACCCGGGTGTTGATGTTTGCCGGATCCATACCCGCATCTACCAGGACCGTCTTAGCCTCTTCCAAGAGGGAGTCGGCTTTCCGGCGGTTTTCCTCTCCCATTTGCCGGGCAAAGCCCTGAAGCTGCGTCATCTCTTCCATGCTTTCTCCTGGCTCCAGGAAAAGCGGAGACATGCCGGGGAGGATGTGTAGCAAATCTATGTTGACGTGTGCGCCTTTGCCGAAAACGAATGCCATGTATTTCACTGCGGCCAGGCTAGCGGGGGAACCGTCGATAGCTATTAGGATGCGTTTTTCCATATTCGTTGGTCTTCGTTTGTTATTGGCCACTTAATTGGAAATTGAAGATTGAAAAATGAATATTAGAAAACATTACAAATCGTCAATTCCTGGTTTTCAGTATCTGCTGCCCTTTGCCTTATAGGCCATTGCGACTCTTCTTCTGTCATTTCGACCCCAGGGAAACATCTTGCGCTCCCAAAAGATTTCTCGCTTCGCTCGAAATGACAGTAGCAGATAAAACAAACAATATCCGGTAGACGCTGCGGGCTGCGCGTTGGCACTGAGCATTTGCTTTTTTCAATCTTCAATCTTCAATTTTCAATCTTCAATTCTTCCAGCATTTCCCTAGCGTGATCCAACGTTTTCTTCGTGACCTTCACGCCTCCGAGCATGCGGGCCATCTCCTTTACCCGTTCCTCCCCATGCAGCAGCGTCATTTTAGTCCTTGTTCGCCCCTTGTAAACCTTTTTCGCGATCTTGAGATGATGGGTAGCAAACTGGGCGATCTGAGCAAGGTGTGTGATGCATACCACCTGGTGAAAACCGGCCAAGGTCTTGAGCTTCTGACCCACTACCTCGGCCACGCCCCCGCCAATGCCCGCATCCACCTCATCAAAGATGAGGGTCTCCACAGATTCCTTTGTCCCCAAAATCCCCTTCAGGGCGAGGACAATCCGTGAGAGCTCACCGCCTGAGGCAATCTGAGCAAGCGGCCTTAAATCCTCGCCCACATTCGGGGCGATCAGGAAGTCAACACGGTCTATGCCTGTAGAGTCTATGCCGCTATTGTCCAACACAAGGTGCGGATCTGCATCCTCGCCGACCGGGTTGGGCTTGAACCTGACCTCAAACCGGGTTCCCGACATCTCCAGCGTGGCTAACTCCTGCTGTACTTTTTTAGACAGTTGTTTCGCCGTCTTTTTCCTCTTATCAGATAGTTCACGGGATAGCTTGCAGAGTGCTTTGTAGATCTGATCCAGCCTTTGCTCCGCGTCAGCTATTTTTTCGGGCAATGACGATATGAGTTTCAGTTCCTCTTCGGTTTCCCGGCCATGGGCCAAGACCGACTCCAAAGAGCCTCCGTATTTTCGTTTAAGACGCTGTAATAGATCGAGACGAAGCTCCACGGCTTCGAGTCGCTCATTGTCAAAGACCACCCGGTTCAGATAGCTCCGCAGATCATGAGCAATGTCCTCGAGTTGATATGAAGCCTCATGAACCCTTTCTGTTGCCGGTGTGAGGGAGGAATCAATGTTGCTGAGCGTTTGAAGTTCTTTTGCAGCTTCAGTCACACGTTCTACTACAGCCCCTTCCCCCCCGTAGAGACGATCCACACACCTGTTTACCGTTTCGTATAGCTGCTGCGCATGTCTTAGCCTTTGGCGTTCCTGCTCCAGTTCCTCGTCTTCGTCAGGAGCAACCCCTGACTGTTGGATCTCATTATATTGAAACTCAAGGAGTTCCCTGTGTTTTGCCTGCTCGCTGTCTTGAAGCTTGAGGGCTGCCCATTCGCTGATCAACGCAACCACCTGTTGATAACAGTCAGAGACCCGCCCCCGGAGATCGCTCAGGCCTCCAAACTGATCAAGGACAAACAGGTGTTGTTCCGCTTTGAGTAGCCCTTGATGGGCATGCTGACCAGAGATGCTGGCGAAGTGCTGGTTTATGGAAGAAAGCATCTGCATGCTGGCCATCCGACCATTGATGTAGATCCTGTGGCGGCCATTTTTCTGGATGATGCGGCGGATCAGCAGTCCCTCTGATAGATCAAGTCCCTGGGTCTCAGCCACGGTTGCTGCGGGACTGTGAGAAGGAACCTCAAAGAGGGCTTCAAGCTCGGCCGTCTCTTCAGATGTACGGATCAACTCGGGGGAGGCACGGCTTCCAAGGATCAGGTTTACAGCGTTGATGATGATCGATTTGCCGGCTCCCGTCTCCCCGGTCAATACGGTGAAACCGCCTTCAAAACGAATCGAGAGGTCGTCAATGATTGCGAAGTTCTTTATGGAGAGTTCGCGAAGCATTCTGAATTGACTATTGAAGATTGAAAATTGAAAATTGAAAAGCACTACAAATAATCATTGGACTGTCCTTTAGACCCCTTCGGCAAGCTCAGGACAGGCAAGCTCACCCCAAGCAGACCCCGGGAGAAATCTTGCTTTTCAGTCTGGTTGCACAACAAAGATTTCTCCCTGGCCCAGACCTGGATTAACAGCTTAATACCTTACAACACACTGAAGCGCCAGGGCGGACGGCGCGGGCGCTTCCGCCTTCGTCGAACCCGCGGTTACTTCGGCGGACAGGTCGCTCGAAATGACAACATGGTGATCGAACTACTACCAGTCATCAATTGTCAATTTTCATTCTTCAATTTTCAATTTCTAATATCTCGTCAAGGATTGTGTCCAAGGCCTTGACTGCTTTGGCATCGTCTGGAAGTTCCGCAGTAGGTCGTCCCTCGGTGTCGTACTGGGAAATCAATTCGTCTTCCGGCACACAGCCGGCAAGGTTCAATCCTGCGGCGTCGACCGCATCCTTCAATGGAGATGGCAACTCGCCATTCACCCGGTTGATGATCACGTAGTCTTTCCCGACTTCCACCTTGAGTTCCCTGGCAAGATCACGAATCCGCCGAGCTGTAAGGATCCCCCGCTGGGTTGGATCAGATATGATCAGTAATATGTCAGCCCGGCGCACAACCAACCGACTGATATGCTCCATACCGGCCTCGTTATCCATGACCACTACCCGGTAATTATCGCACAACCTTTCTACAAATCGGGAAAGAAGGGTGTTCGCGTGACAGTAGCAACCCGCGCCTTCGGGTCGACCCATGACGATGAGATCGTATCCTTCGCTTTCGATCAGGGCTTCCTCAACCTTCATTTCCATGAAGATTTCCCTGGTCATACCGGTGGGCACCTCATCCTTGATCCCTTCCCTGGCCGCACCAAGCGTTGTCTCTACGTTGAGTCCTAGGACTTCATTCAGATTAGCATTAGCGTCTGCATCCACAGCCAGGATTGGCTTCATGTCTCTTTTCAGAAAGAACTTGATGAGAAGGCCTGCCATCGTTGTCTTGCCGGTGCCACCTTTTCCTGCTAACGCAATGATCATTGTCATGGAGTCGTTCCCCGAAGCCTCAATGTTTGAGAAAAGTGCCTAAAATAGAAAACAATTTATCACGAAAACACGAAAGAAAGAAAAAACACGAAAAGGAGAACAGGGGACGTTCATGAAATGTCGACTTCCTTGACCCAAGAGGTCGTCCGGCGCCAGAATACTAATATTTCATGGACGTCCCCTGTTCTATTCTATTGCATTTCGTGCTTTCTCTTCTTTTCGTGTTTTCGTGGTAATCTCTTTTTTTAGCCT
Source organism: Deltaproteobacteria bacterium (assembly GCA_019309815.1). GTDB lineage: Bacteria > Desulfobacterota > Desulfobacteria > Desulfobacterales. The sequence goes on along the minus strand of JAFDFO010000045.1, from coordinate 2,102 downwards.
CCCTGCATTGCTGCAGGTCAGCTATTGAGCCTTCCTCTCGCTTTGGATCATCTGATAGTTGGCTTCAAGGGCTTCGCTGACACGAGGGAAGAAGCGTGAATCTGTGTGAGGAAGAAACAGCGCTCCCACATACTTGTCCATAAAGGACTGGTTGTCACTCAGTTCAACGTTGGTCATCATCTTAGCAATCCGTTCCACGTCACTGAACATCCCTTTGGACAGGCACACCAATCGCGACCCGAGCAGAGATCCGTTTCCGAGGAAGTAGAACTTTTCAGCCGGAATGTCAGGAAATAGGCCAATCTGTTTCCCTTTTTCAAGGTTAATGTACCGTCCAAAGGCGCCTGCTATAATCACGCGATCCAGGTCATCAAACGAGAGGTTCAGGCTTTCAAGGAGGGTCTGGCATCCTGCAAAAAGCGCCCCCTTGGCCCGAATCAGGTTCTCAATATCCACCTCGTTGATCACGATATCATCACCCGTCCCAGAGTCTTCTGCCCAGGCGATAACGTATTCGTGCCCGAACTGCCCCGACCGGATGCGGTCTGAAGAGACATTGTGTTCAAACTTGCCGTTTCGGTCGATGACACACCCTGACAGCAACTCTGCCAAGACGCTGATCAGACCGGACCCGCAAATGCCTAACGGCATTTTCCTCCCAACCGTAATCACCATGGGTTCCAGAGTGATGGGATTGATATGGAACCCCTCTATAGCACCCACGTCGGCCCGCATGCCGTGTTTGATGCCACCACCCTCGAAGGCAGGCCCCATGGAGCACGCAGCGCACGCAAGCCATTCACGGTTTCCCAGAACAATCTCACCGTTGGTCCCAATATCCATGTAAAGCGTGAGCTCCTCTTTTTGAAAGACACCGGAGCCGAGTATGCCAGAAACAATATCCCCTCCAACGTAACTCGCTACTGCAGGATAACTGCACAGCTGAACACAATCAGGCACATCAATGCCGACATCCGACGCCCACACCAGCGGCATAAAATTGGTGACCGGCACATAGGGAGCTTCCCGGATGTAGCGCGTTTCCATACCCAGAAGAAGATGCGTCATCGTGGTATTGCCGGCCGCAACCATGCATGAGATACTTTTCTTTGAGCTTCCACTCTTCTCCATCACTTCGTCTATCACCTGATTGATAGACGACATCACCAATGACTGCAGTTCTTCTCCACCCCCGGGCTTTTGGGCATGCACAATACGTGTAATCACATCCTCACCACGTTGGGCCTGCCTATTGTATTCAGCCGCCTCCGCAATCACTTCCCCTGATCTGAGATCAACGAGCTCAACGCATACTGTTGTCGTCCCGATGTCCAATGCCACGGCAAGGTGCTGACTGGAAGTATCCCCAGGCTCCAGGCGGACCAGCTTGAACCGAGGAGACTGATCCTGTGCGGGCGGCACCGCCCCGGGTTCCGGACCTGCCATGAGCGTGGCTGTCACAGACCACTCACTCTTCCTCAGTATCCCGGGCATGGTCTCGAGACAGCGGAGTTCTGCGGAGAAGTCCTCTACTTGATATTGTTTTTTGAGGCCCATGGAAAGACGCGTCAAGTCGCCCGCGTTGTCCTTTAATGTGGGTGGTGTGAGTTTGACCGGCAGCTTTATCGCCAATGGGTCCTGCTGCCACCCCTCGGCCAGGGGCCTCGTGCCAAGGTCGGCAATCTTGCGCTCCTCCGTGCCCATATCGAGCTGCCGTGCCACGAGGTGTTTCAAGCCCCTTGATTCAACCGGAATCTGAACCGTGCAGTCTGAAAGGACAAAGGTATTACACGCCTGCCGCCACCCCTCTTCGTACTTTTCCTGGGTTGTCTTCTCCGACTTTTCGCTATCAACCTTTCCAGCCTCTACGATTACCTGGCATTTCCCGCAAACACCCTGACCCCCACAAGTGGCGTTGACGTGCACACCGGCCGCAAGGGCTGCCTCCAGGAGGTTCGTCCCTTTGTCGACCAGGATCGTTGTGCCGTCTGGCTTAAATGTAATTTCGTATTTCACACGTTGGCCTTGTCTGTTCAGGTTTTCGGTGCAGTAGTCGGGGAGCCTAAGAATTCAGGGATATGGGATGTACGATGAAACACCCC
>JAFDFO010000203.1 GCA_019309815.1 Deltaproteobacteria bacterium | reverse complement strand
CAGGCATTGAGCATGGCAAAAATCTGCAATAGCAGTCTGTTTGCTATCAGCGTTGTGGACCTGTATCCCGAGGTGATGGCACACGCGCCCGGACTCGAAGAAAAGATGTCCATAGAGGTTGGAAAGACACTAGCGCGGGCCAAAGAGACGGCCGATAAAGAGAACATCAGTTGCGAAACCATCGTCCGTATGGGTGGACCGGCCCATGGGTTCATCGTCGAGGAAGCTAAAGCGAGAGGTATTGACCTTATTGTAATGGGAACACGTGGAAAGAGCGCGTTACAAAGAGTACTCATGGGCAGCGTTGCTGAACGGGTCATTGGTCACGCCCCGTGCCCTGTTATGGTGATCCCCTCCTAGGTTTTTTTAGTAATACTGTCATTGGTCAGCAGTCGGGACCATAAAACGGCGCCACTTTTATGACAACAGGGGACCTTCGTACAAAAGGTCCCCTGTTTCTTTTTTAGGATCATCTCCCGATTAGTGTCTCTTTAGGGGATGGTGGAAACCCCTCGTCTTATAGACGAGGGTTGTTCAGTATGTTTGACATAGCTCCTAGTACTCATACCCCACTGTAATAATAAACCTCTGATCCTCGTCTTTCCTCCCCGGGTCCGGGTCGGTGTCCAGGTCATAGTCGTACTGTATAGTCCACTTGAAATTGCCATACAGAGGAAAGCGAAAGCCGGTCCTGGTCCGCAGGACGAGATTGTCCGAATACCTCAAGCTATAGAATAGCTCGTCCCAATGGAAGAATTGGATCTTGTCTGACACGACATACCTGTCAAAGTCAAGAGACCAGCGCAGGGCTGTGTAGTCATTGTCTTTGGTCGTGAAATCCTCAATAACGTAGGCGAGACCAAGTTCGAGGAGAAGATTGGTCAAAGCTGTCTCTATGAGCTGGCGTCCGGCCCCTGTGGCGAGCGTTGTCCTCAGGTTGAGTGATTTGAACTCGTCGTGTTCAAATGATGCGGTTGTAAACCAATACATCTTGTCAGTAAAAAAACGGTCGTATTTCACCAGGGCAAGCCAGTTGTTTTCCGTGCTCACACCAGACGACTCTTCGCGGTTCACATCCGCTTTTGCCGTATACCTGTTATCACCATCCCGTGCAGAGAAGCTGCCGTCAAGATGAAGTTTGTCTTTGTTCGTGTTGCCGCTTTCATAGCTAAACCCGAAATTGACATCACCCTTTATCTTAACTCGCTCCTCCGGGGGTTTTGGGTTGATAGACTGCACCTCATCAAGCCGGAAGGAAATCACCTCGGCCGTCTCAACCGTTTCCAGGCTTATCTCTCCGTGTTTGGCAGGTTTGGTTGTTCCGACAACCATGGTTTCGTCCTGAAAAGAGACTTCCACCGGGGTATCCGTGACCAGGTTTGCCACCTGGTCCCATTTGATGGTTATTTTGCCTGCGTAAGAGGTCTTCAAGACGAGCTTGTCTTCTTCCATGGTTACGACCTCGCCTGTGATGCGGTCCCCGTTCTTGAGGTGAACCTCATCTGCCCGGGCCGTTCCCGGGGCCGCAAGGAGGATGGCCAAGACTAAAACAAGTTTTCTCCAGCTGATGTTCATGTTCGTATATCTCCTCTATAGGAAAATATATTTGTTTGGGGTCAGTCTGTGTAGGGGCGGGCTTTATGCCCGCCCGGGCGGGGGTAAACCCCGCCCCTACGACTACTTGAACAAAGGGGAACATATCCTTTTAGTGGTTGGTTTTCAACATGGTTTTAGGGAATAAGGACGAACTGGTGGGAATTAAGAACAGCCGAAAACGGTGAACGGATAACAGAAGAAGATTTCTCCCTTCCACCTTCGCCCTAACGGGCTTCGGCGGACAGGTCGGTCGAAATGACAGAAAGGGCGGGGATGAACCCCGCCCCTACGACAAATTTCGGTCGGACGTTCCAAAAAAGATGTCATTTCGACCGCAGGGAGAAATCTTATGGCTTGTGCACACCATATTGAGCAGGATTTCTCCCTGGCCCAGACCTGGATGAGAGACACCATACATCTATATGAATCTGTCGCGCCAGGGCGGGCGCTTCCGCCTGTGCTGAAGCTTCCGTCTACGTCAAGACTTCGACGGACAAGTCGGCGGACAAGTCGCTCGAAATGACACACAAGAAAAACGGACAACGGTGAACGGCTCTGGGATTGACTATTGAAGATTGATGATTGAAGAACAGATTCTTTTTGGCTTTGGTTCAACGCCATGCGCCACGGACAACGGATAACGGTGAACGGACAACGGCTCTATGATTGACTATTGAAGATTGATGATTGAAGAACAGATTCTTTTTGGCTTTGGTTCAACGCCATGCGCTATGCCCTGTGCGCCACGGTGAACGGCTCTATGATTGACTATTGAAGATTGACGATTGAAAGACAGTTTTTTTTGGCTTTGGCTTAACGCCATGCATTTTGAGCCGACCCGCAACGCCGCAATGGGGCCTTAGACGCATTGTTGAGATGGGTTCTAGTTGGTGGGAACGGTTACTATCGGCGCAGCCGCCCGGTCGCCCGTTTCTGTCAGTGAAAACAACATCATCAAGAATGAAAATATGCGCTTGGAAGGGAGATCTGTGTCGTCAATCCAAAACCAGTTGTCCCGGTACGGAACCGCCACAAAAGCATCTTTAGGACTAGACGCACCACTGTGGATACGAATTAGCGGCGGGACGTCAGAAGCTTCATCAGCCGTGAAGCCTGCCGCAACACGTCCTTCATCAACATCTTTGGCCGGAACCTCAACATATGATCCCAGCTCTATCATGATCTGGAGCATGGATCGGGTAAGCATGGCGAGTTCCCTGTCATCCATGCCAATGGCTCCATACACCACGCGGAACTCGGCTGCGTCCGGATCGAGACCAAGTATCTTCCGAGCCACGTTGTCCTCCTGAAAATCCTCATCCGCGTCCTCGGCCCGGAAGAACATGACGACCCTCTCGTCTTCGCCGATGGACTTGACCCGCATACCCAGCTTCCCTGATTGTTGCACCTTTCGGAGTGCCTCAATGAGTTCATAAAACTTGGGGTCAGCAGGGCGCGGGTCCAGACCGCCGCCGGAACGATTGTCGATGTTGTTGATGGTTTGCACGCAAATCCGCAAGATGAAATTAACCGGATAGTCTGCCTGTATCAAAGACAGGATACCTTCCACGGGTATAGGTGTCATGAGACTGCGCGTAAACTTTTCTCCCACAAGCGGCGTATACGTGACGGTCGGACGATCAGAGTATGTGCCGCTGCCGCCCACTGTCTGGCTGTCTCCTCCAACAAGGCTATTTGACCAGCCAAGCTCCAGGTCGACCTGGCCTACCACCTCATACTGGCTGATGACCGATGCCACCTCCAAGAAGACGGGGGCGTCCACGTAGCGAATCTTCACCAGATTGAGAAGCATCTGCTTCTTCCACGAATCGGAAAGGGCCTCGATATAGTTGAATCGATCCCGTGTAACAGTCTTTGGACCTATTCCGGTACAGCCATGCATCAGAACCAGCATGGAGAGGGTGGCCAACACAGCAAGCCCCGCTTTCTTTAACATAGCTTCACCTTCCTCCTTTGAAGCAATTCGTGAAGGAACGCAATTGCCTTATTTCTCATCAACCTCCAGAGGGTGCTGAACATCCCGGGCCACGTGGGTAGTGGTTTCAGGCAAGGCAAACTTGATGCCTTCCTTTTCAAACTCCTGCATGATCTGTGTGTTGACCCGCTGGTTCAGGGCGAGGAAATCCCAGTAGTTGGGCGGGTGATACCAGTAGATAAAAATAATATTCAATGAGTCCCGGTTGAATTCGTTGAAGTACGCACGGGGGGGTAATTCCGGGTTCATCCCTTCGTGATTATCAAGGATTTGTTCTACAATCTTAACTGCCTTCTCTGCCTTTTCAGGTGGCGTGTCAAAAGGAATGGCAATATTGCCAAGCCGGCGAATGTGAGGACGCCGCCCGATGTTTTCTATGTCTGCCCTGGCCATTTCATCATTGGGAATCGATGTCTGATGCCCGGTGAGGAGACGCAATTTCGTGGACCGCAAGCCGATCTCTTCCACCACCCCGTCATGGCCCTTTACCACAATGCGTTGGCCGACCCGATAAGGCTTGTCAAGAAACACCATGATGCTGCCGATAAGGTTTTTCAGCGAATCCTGCGCGGGATGCTGCCGATAAGGTTTTTCAGCGAATCCTGCGCGGCCAGCGCCACTGCGATCCCTCCCACGCCCATGCCTGCAAGGAGTGTGCTTGCTCTGATGCCGTGATTTTCGAACCAGACGAGTACAGCTAGAAAGAAAATCATGATCTTGGCAATACGCCCCAACGGTTTCAGCAGGGTAGCAGCCGTCTCTTGGTCGTCTGTGCTCATTTTTTGAGCCCACCATTCGAGAATGAGATCCACCAGCCGCATTGCTGCCCACGCAACCGCAATCGTTACTATAGTGCCTCCAGGACCGGTCATGAAGCTAGCAATCCTATCGCTCAAGCCAGTATCTCTCCCGCGGAGAATACGCGCTACAATCCAGGTCACGATCAGGGCTGCAAGATACGTGATGCCTATGCCAATCAGGAACGCAGTCCACTGCCAGGCTTGCCAACCAAGAAACACCACGCTTGGGAGAATCTTTGACAAGGCCTCTTCCAATGGCCGGTAGCCGTGATACTCATAGAGAAGAGGTATTTGAGCTACTGTCCTGTTGGAGAATTTCCATATTTGCACCCCGTCCTTGCGCGGCACCCTTTGCAACAGAACATCTACGGTTTTTTCCGGCGTCTTGATATAGCCAACATGATCCCGGTAAGAGGGGAGTCCGTCGTCAACATGCCCCTCTGGGACATCGCTCAAGAGTTCCTCGTCAATCGAAAGAGCCCGCGGCAGAACAATCTTGAGCTGCCGGGCCAGTTCCGGCCCCTGATCTTTGGTCATACCCCTGGGCAGATTGCGTAAATCCATGTACTCGGTTGCCTGCTCGAAGTCTCCGGTTTCCGCCGCATCAAGGAATCCCTCAAAGCTGCTCCGTGGGGTTCCCCGGTTGAACTCGTCCGGCGGGCCAGCGGGCCTTTCCTGTTCCGGCTCAGCCTTCTCTTCGACGTTGGCTTTCTTCCCAGCTTTTGGCAGTGGCACCTGCGCTTCAGTCGTGAGCGCTGAAAAGAGCAAAAAGAAGACCGCGGTTAGGAGAATAATGGTAAGACGGCACCTGCCTGGAAAAGGAGTAATGCTTGCTATGTGATTAATCATGAGGTTCTGCTCCCCCGTTGTCATGACCAGGGCATTTTGTGCAAAACATCCGGAAACCTGGCACAAACGCCTCTAATCAGTTACTGCTTTTTGCTTCACGTGGAATTTCCCACTCAACGAATTCAACATCGGCGAACCCAACAGGTTCTCCGGATACCCACAGCACGACTCTGAGGCCGTCCGTGAAATAGGGATCACCGGTAAGATTGCCGCGCGGCGCACCTATAGGCGCCTTTCCGACCCCTTTCACATATCCGAACTTTTCAACACCCTGTGAATACAACAGGTCCTGGATGAGAAAGTCTCTCGTCTCATCCACATCGGGATCGATCTTGTGGGTTATAATCGTCTTCGTTGTCCACCGCACGCCGATATCCCTACTAATCTGACCGAGCCAAACGAGTTTACCCTCAAAGAGCATCGGTGCCAACCAGAGACGCAGGTGGTTTCGTTCATGAATGGAGCCACGAGCCTTTTGGAAGGCAATGTCCTGAGATCTCCCAAAGACGTGTAGTGCACTGATGGGCGAGTATCGATATTGTCCGCCAAAAAGGAAGGACTTGGAGGTCTTCCATGCAGAAGCACCATAGATTGTTTCGGTTTCGTCCCATCCGGCTCGAATGAAAGCCCGAAACATATCCTCGCCTTCTCCAATAATGACGAGGTTCAGGGGGTCGCCCTGCTCCGCGCCGGCCTTGTTTGCGGTGCAGCAGGGGAGGTCTTCCACAGCCTTCCTGAAGCTCTCTGCGTCATAGGAAACAAAGTCGTCCTCTGCGTAGAGAGTATAGAAGTCCACGTTCTGGTGATCGGCTTTTAAGCCCGGCACAGACACAAAGAATGTGAATGATAGAAACCTGTTTCCTTTTCCAATCAGGTCCACGTTGAAATGTTTGGTCCCTTCGTCTAAGGGCGTAAATACAAAACCCGATTTTGTCTCACCAGGCGGAATGTATTTCTCAATTCCATGTTCATGGAAATATCGGTCCATCTGGCGTTTTTCATTTTTTGAAAGGCCGGACCGATTCATGTAGGCGACCTCAAGGGGGGAAAAGTACTCCGGATCGATTCCCACCGGCAGAAACCATAACGGGCCTTCTTCTGCATTCTCAATTTCGAGCCAGACCGGCTGGACTTTTTTCTTGTAGAGTTTAGCCCCGAAGGCTGCCTTACACTCTTCAGCGCTGAGCACAGACGCCGTCACCCTGACATCTCCTTGTTGCTGGGTCTGGGCACGTTCCTTAAAAGGGATTTCCGCCATGGGCTGCGTCTTGAAAGTCGCGCAGCCTGTCACAGCGAGAATCACTAACAACCAGATCGCGAGGACAGAAGTTCGCCTTGGCATGACCATTTAGTCGGACCTCCTTCTATTGAATGTCCGCTGTCTTCGAATTGGCATCTTCTTGTCTAGAAATAGAGCTTAACATACGCCTGGGCCCCAAAATATGAGAACTGAGCGCTTCCAACAAAATCTATCCCGGGATAGGCGTCTTCATCTTTTGCCTCAATGTCTACAAATAGACTGTCAAGGCCGACTCCAAAACCCACGTGCTTCCATGCCCAATACTCAAGCGCAAACTGCGGATTCAGAATCCTGCCCTTGAAATTGTCGAATTCCAAATAGAGCAAGTCAATGCCCTGTCTCAGAAACCACTT
>JAFDFO010000044.1 GCA_019309815.1 Deltaproteobacteria bacterium | reverse complement strand
AGCTAAACCCCTTATAGGAAGGACGCCATCATGTTTCCATTTGCTTTTGAGTGGGTAAACGACCCTGTGCATTTTGTATTCATGGGTTCCCTTTACACGGTTTTGTTATGTTTGGTCATTATTATGCATTACTGCGGTATTCGTGCTTTCCTTGACTTGATCTGTAAGAAAGGCGGGAACGGGCACGATGAGCATCATTAAACTGAAACTGTGAAGGATTGAATAGAGGAGCTCGATATGGATCTTGCTAGACTATTAGGAATTTTGGTTGTTTTTGGGGTGCCTGCAATTATTGGTGGGGGTCTTGTCTCTCATCTCTTCCATAGCTGGGTGGTTGTATGGATTTATGAAATACTGCTGGTAGGCCTGGCTGTTAGAACCGCTTATAATGCTGCCGGCAAGTCTGCGCCCGGTGACCACGGGGACGAACATGCCCACTAGTGTAACGTTTTCAGCCCAGAAATAGGGTCTTTTTCACATGCAAGGGGTGGCTGTTACAATGGCCGCCCCTTTTTTTGTTCTCGAGAACCCACCTCAAAATGTGGATCAGGGTTCAGGGCAAGTCGAAGATCCCGAGCTTGTCGTCGGGGGCGCGGGGTGGTCCGCCGTTGCCAAGGCTATGGCGCGACAAGTGAAAAAGCGGGATGATCTCAAAGATTTTGAGCCAGCCCGCAACGCTGCAATGGGGCCTTATAGTGATTGTCAAAAATATGTTCCTTTTACGGCCGATTAGGCCGGCAGGGGGTATCTCTTTTTGAATCAGGTCAATTCCCCTCTTCGCTCGTCGGGGACAACATTTACGGAACGCTACAGGCTAGGCACACGGCAGCGCTCCTTACACACTTGGTAGCGTGTTTGTACATGGTCAAGCCTGTGTAGAAGATCCGTGCCGTCGTGGTAACTGTCAGGAAATATTCGGTGACCTGACTTCCAAAAGAGATACCCCTGCCGGCTCCTCACAAACGGTTCAAAACGGAACATATTTTTGACAACTGCTCTAGACGCCTTTTTGAGATGGGTTCTCACAACCCTTGAGCCGATGCCCATCTCAGGCAACCCTCCTGTCACTGCCTAGCAAACAACCGCACAAAACAAAAAGGGGCCCACCCCAACCAGGGTGAACCCCTCTATCTGTTTTATGTATGGTTTGATTAAGCTTTCTGCTGCTCCTGCTCCTCCTTTACGGTGATGGCTACCTTGTAAAGAGCACTCATGATGAAAAAGCCGGTAGCCCAAACGCCCAACGTGATCAACACCTCCGGCACAGTTGCCACATACTCGGTAACATGCTCAAACGGATTCGGGATAAATCCTCCGATAACCAGTCCCACGCCCTTATCAATATAACAGGCAATAAAGACGCACACGCAGGCAACCGCCAGGACATCATCTGCCCTGCGCGCCGCTGGCACAATCAACAGTACAAGGGCAACCACTGCAAAAAAGGTAGCCGTCCACATCCACGGAACAAGCCCGGTGTGTCCATGCAAACCGCCAAACAGGTACTGGATGGTGTGCATGTGTCCGGGTATCTGGCTGTAAAAGGCCGTAAAGACTTCAAGCAAGAAGAAAAACACGTTTAAGATCATGGCATAGGCGACAATGCCCGAAAGTGTTCGGATCTGCTCCCTGCCGGGATCAAACTTGGTTGTCTTTCTCACAATCAGACAGAACAAGATGAGCATTGCCGGCCCGGCAGCAAAGGCTGACGACAGAAAGCGTGCTGCCAGGATGGCGGTAAGCCAGAAGTGTCTCCCGGGCAGACCAGCGTACAGGAACGCCGTAACCGTGTGGATGCTGATAGCCCAGGGGATTGAAAGATATATGAAAGGCTTTACCCATCGCGGGGGCGGCGAACCCTTTTGTTCAGCACTCAGGACATTCCACCCGATGAAGATGTTCAAGAACAGATAACCATTCAAGACGATCATATCCCAAAAAAGGATCGAATTGGGTGTGGGATGCAACATCACATTCATGGCCCGAACCGGATTGCCAAGATCCACCAAAATGAACAAAAGGCACATGGCAACAGCCGCGACCCCCAGAAATTCTGCCAATATGGTGATTCTCCCAAACGCCTTGTAGTCATGAATATAATAAGGGATCACAACCATCACGGCTGCGGCTGCCACACCGACCAGGAACGTGAAGTTGGCAATATAAACGCCCCAGGAAATATCCCTACTCATCCCGGTGACGCCCAGACCCTCCGTAAACTGCAAGAGCCAGGCAGCAAAGCCGAACCCCATAAAGACGAGCAGGCATGCCATCCATGTCAAGTATTTCCGCCCTCCAACAAACGCCTTCTCAAGCATAACTCACCTCACACGATATAATAGACGTTAGGACCCGTTCCAAGCTCTGGTTTGCGCCGGATGCTGTAGTGCTCACGCAACAACTCCCTTACTTCGGAGTGCGGATCTCCTAAATCTCCAAACGCGAGAGCGGGTTCTTTGCCCTTCTCTTTACAGATCTTCTGGGCAGCTTCCACGCATGCCGGGATTTGCCCCTTGGCAAGACGCTCTGCACAGAACTGACACTTCTCCACCACGCCTTTCGTCCTAGTAGGATACTCCGGGTTTTCCTTCCTGATGTATGGCCTCGGGTCCTTCCAGTTAAAGCTCCTTGACCCGTAAGGACACGCCGCCATACAGAAACGACACCCAATGCAGCGATGCATGTCCATCATGACGATGCCATCGCTCTTCCTCTTGAACGTTGCCCTGGTCGGACAAACCCGAACGCAAGGAGCATTGAAACAGTGGTTGCACATCACGAGGAATGGTGTGTGTTCATACTTCTCACCAACAAATTCGTGGTGCCTTGCCGGAAAGACATGACCATACTCGTCTTCCCAGATCCACTTGATCTCGTGCTTTGGATTGTCGATCTCGGGCACATTGTGCACGAGATGACAGGCCTCCTTGCAGGCCTCAACAACCTCTTCGTCGAGCGATTTCACGTTCACCACCATGGCCCACCGTGAACCTGTCAGGGCATCTGCAGGTTTGAACCCGGCCGGCTTGTGAAAGAAATGCAGGAGTAATTCGGACGGCGTAAAGCCACCCGTCTGCTCATACATCCATTCGACCGGATTGGTGGCGGCGATTTTCAAAAACTTTCTTCTATCAACGCCCATCAGTGCTTCTCCTCTGCCTGGAGTTTCTCTTCCTTGGGTTCGATATGGCAATCCCAACAGTACGGTACAACGCCCGTATAGTTGTGACACCGGTCGCAAAACTCCGTCTTCTTTGCGTGACAGTCCGCGCTCATGCAGGTATTCTGGAGACTCATGTCATACGTTACACCGCTAGGGGCAAGATACGACCTCTTGCCCACGCGAACCACCGAGTCTCTCCACAGATCCAGCAGCTGCATGTGCTTGATTGACTTCCGGCCTTGGCGGAGCCGTCCCATGAGTGTACCAGATGGGGAAAGTCAAAAAGATGAGACCGATGACTATGCCGGCAACGATTTTTCCTCCGTCATACATCCTCACTATCCTCCATTCCTGGCAGGGGTTCACCCCTGTAATCAGTTTCCCTCTTCTTTTCTCCCTCCATGACCATGGCATTTGCCACCATCTCATGAAGACCGGTGACATCCACTTCAGGAACATAGTATTGCATGAGGGCTGGCAGTACGGCCCGATCAATGGCACAAACGTTCGCCAGCATATTCACACCGTACTTCTTGTGAACGTGCTTGACAGCATTGGCCCTGGGAAGTCCCCCTCTGAATCTCAGCTCCATATCCTCCCCTGCGTTTAGGCCGGAACCGCCGCCGCAACAGAACGTTTGCTCTCTGATGGAACCCGCGGGCATCTCATAGAAGTGATTGCACACGTTTTTGATGATGTAGCGTGGTTCTTCCAAGAGCCCCATGCCGCGAGCAGGATTGCATGAGTCGTGGAACGTGACTTTCAGGTTATCATTTCTGCTCGGATCCAGTTTTAACTTACCATGTCGAATGAGATCCGCTGTGAATTCCGTGATGTGAACCATCTTGGTATGCTTAGCATTCTCAAACCTGGTGCCTGTAATGGGAGAGACGGGTTCTTCCAAGTTAGTTCCCTCGGCAAGCTCATAGTTCATGGTAGACATATACTGATTCACAACCCGCCACATGTGGCCGCACTCCCCACCAAGGATCCACTTGACCCCCAACCGTTTGGCTTCAGCATACATCTTGGCGTTGAGCTTTTTCATTATCTCATTCGATGTGAAAAGACCGAAGTTTCCACCTTCTGAGGCGTATGTACTCCACGTAATGTCAATCCCCAGTTCGTGGAAGAGCGCCATATAACCCATACAGGTCCAGGTCCCGGGGTCTGCGAAGACATCACCCGAGGGGGTGATAAAAAGAACCTCGGCCCCTTTCCTGTTGAAACTTGGCTCCACCCTGACGCCTGTCACGTCTTCCAGCTCATCCACAAAGAACTCCATCATTTCCTTGTAAGCGTGTGGCATGATCCCGAGGTGATTTCCCGTCCTGTTACAATTGGCAACGGGGGCAGCAACCCAGTCGATGTTCAGGCCCAGAAGGTTTGTGAGCTCCCTCCCTATGATTGTAATCTCAGCCGTGTCGATCCCATAGGGGCAAAACACAGAGCAGCGCCGACACTCGCTGCATTGATACAGATAATACCACCACTCTTTGAGCACTTCGTATGTAAGGGACCTGGCCCCTGCGATCGGACCCAGAACCTTGCCCGCGTTTGTGAAGTACTTGCGATATATCGATCGCAAGAGCTCACCCCTCAGAACAGGCATATTCTTGGGATCTGCAGAACCGATGAAAAAGTGGCACTTGTCCGCGCACGCACCGCACCTGACACAGATATCCATGAAGAGCTTAAAGGAACGGAACCTCTTGAGCCGATCGTCAAATCCGTCCAGGATGATCTCTTTCCAGTTCTCGGGTAGCTTCCAGTCCTCGTCGCCTGCGGACCACTTCCGAGCATTGGGCATGCCAACGGCTTTAAGGTTTTTTGCCTCACCCGCATAGCAGTGCATGCCTGGTTTGATCTCAACATCAGGGGCAGTGCGCAGCCAGCCCTTCTCCAACCCCAATTGCCAGGGGGTGTGCTTAATCTTTAATAAGTCTTCAGGTTTAGGTGTGTCTACCATAATGACTCCTTTTGCAGATTTGTTCCTTATTCCTCTGACGCTGCCGCTTCAGGTGCGGGCGCCGCTCCCTCTTTGTCCACCGGCAAGCCGACTCCTATCATTTTCTCTCTAAATTCGTCCTCATAAGCTTCATAAGTGTGATACTTGACCTCTGGATTCCAGGGGTTGATGTGCCTGACCATGCGGCTATTGTTAGACAGGTTCCTCGTGGGGCTGAGAAAGATACCCCCCATGTGCATCAGTTTGCTGAATGGGAAGTAGATAAAGAGTACGCTCACAAGGAATATATGAATGTAGAAGAGGACACTGATTCCCTCCGGGATCGTCGGCTGCAAGGTGATCAGCCCCATCGTGAGTTCCTTGATGCTTACCACGTCCGCCTTGAATACATAACGCATCAGAATACCTGTCGTGACTATGGATAGTATCAGGAAGAGCGGAAAGTAGTCAGCGACTAGAGATATGTAGCGCAGCTTGGGGTCAAGGAGCCTTCTCAGCAAGAGAAACGTCAAAGCTGCCCCAATCACGAAGCCGCTTTGATACAGCGTGGGGACATAGATTTGAAAGAAGCCATCGATCTTTTCAATGATCGGAACAAAAAAGGGCATGGGCTCGGTAAAAAACCTGAGGTGCCGAAGTATGATAACGAGGAAGCAATAATGAAACACCATGGATGCCAGCCACAGCCACTTGGCCGGCTTGTATGGCCGGCTTGTATGTGATACTCTCACCCGTCCCGTATTCCATCCTTGTATTTCTGAACAAGGACCGGAAACAGAAAATCTCCAGGATCATTCTGCCTACAACCCAGGGGGTACTCACCGGGTTGTCCAGCTTTTCCGCATAGCCATACTTGATCCACGGTAGGGATTTCTGCTGTGCACATGTCGAAGGGATGCGGAATGGCACCGGGGACTTCGCCCACTGCATCACCCGATAAATGACACCTGCGAAGAATATGATGACTGCAAGATACGGAATGACAATTCCGAAGAGCCATTGAAGGTGCGCTGCCCACACGCCAACCAAGGGAATGGCTACAAGTGCGAAAATAACCCCTTGAGCAATAACGAGACTTAATATGACGTTCATTTAGTCTTCCCTCGCTTCTCTGTGATGTTATCCGTTGTTTACCTGGTCGCTTTCGAGATCCCCTGGTTTATCTGAGATCTCGCAGACCAACCCCGCCATTTTCAATAACCTGGCTGACTGATTCCTTAACTCGTTGACCCTTATCTCAGCGATCTTCTCTCGACACCGCGTATATATGTCAAAGCAGCGCATGGCCAGGCCATCTATCTCAGATTCGAACGAAACCAGCTCTTCAGGAATGCCCTCTTGTCCGACTTCGGCTTTGAGTTCCTCTCTGACTATTGCTTTTAATTCGAAAACGAAGCTGACTGCCTGGGAGGGAGAAAACTCCTGAATGGCCCTCACCCTAATAATATCGTCCAGAAAAAGGGAGATTTCGTCCGATTCCGGATCATTCAGGAATTTGTCGTATATTGCTTCCAACCTCTGGGAGATCGTGTTTCCTATTGGATTGGCAATAGCATCCTTTTGTTTCCTCAGGAACTTCTGGCTCTGCTCAGGGTAGGTGTCCAGCGCTGCATCGCACCATTTCTTTATTATGCTAGACCTTTTTTCCTTGAGGAGATGCTTTAGATTCATACAGGGTGGTCCTTGCGGTTCCAAGCGGAACCTTAACTTTGGATTGGAGCGTAAGTCCCGCGGATATACACAAAATATCCTGATTTGTCAAGACAAAAAACTGCTGAAGAAAGACAAAAAAGTGGACAACTTACCCGAAGTATGCCCCTCTTTTCCCGGTATCTTGCCCCGGTACGAGACAATTGCGGTCCCCAAATTGGAAACTGAGGTGATCTCTCAAGATTATCCCTCCCGAAAACCAGCAATATCAAGATATTATAAGGCCTCACTGCACAGCCTTCTTGATTCTCATCCCGAAAAATGTTAGATGCTCTTCAGAAAAGCTGGTTCCTGCAGCCCAAGAGTATTTCTCAAACCTGATAAGAGGGTCATTATGCAGACGTTAGGGTCTCTGATGACAGTCCTGATTCCCCTGTTGATCATCACGGACCCTCTGGGCAACTTGCCATTTTTTCTCCTTTTCACGGAGAGGAACACTCCTTCCGAACGACGCAGAATGGCCGCGATTTCCTCCTCGACAGCCTGCGTGATCCTTGCCTTTTTTGCGATCACAGGTGATTTTGTTTTGCGCTTCTTTCATATCAGTCTTCCGGCCTTCCAGTTGGCAGGCGGCTTTATCTTCTTCATTTATGCCTTGCAGATGATGCGAGTTATCCCTAGTGGGCTAAAGAGCACTTCGGAGGAGGAAAAAGAAGGGGTTGCAAAAGAGAATGTGGCATTGGTTCCGCTGGCAACGCCGTTGCTGGCCGGGCCCGGCGCCATCACCGCTGTCCTGGTATGGCAACAAACCCCGGACAGTCCGGTAAGCACTCCCTTGTTGTTGAGTGCCATCGTTTTGACATGCCTGATCATTTATCTTGTTTTTCATTTCGGGGCTTCGATTATCCGGGTGATGGGTGTGGGCGGAATTCGAGTTGTCACGCGGCTCATGGGATTGCTGCTTGCAGTCATTGCCGTTCAGTTCATGGTAAGCGGGTATCTACAGATCCGATAAACTTCCTTGGACAAATCATGACAACTGAAGAGGTCTCCATTTCCGTTGGGGAAGCGAAAGCGGTTTCCGGAGTTCTTTGTGTGCCCGAGGGATTCCAGGCCGGAGAAACGGCTTCGGTCATCGTGGCACACGGAGCCGGCAACGATAGAGAGCATCCCCTAATCGTTACGATGTCCCAAGGGCTGGCGGAAGCCGGTTTCTTGACCTTGCGGTTCAATTTTCTATACAGGGAAAAGGGCCGCAGGGCCCCGGATCCCCAGGACACTCTGGTTCGTACCTGGCAGGCCGTCTACCAGTTCCTGAAAGGACATCCTGTATACGGGGCCGACAAGATCGTTGCAGTCGGGAAGTCAATGGGAGGACGGGTGGCCTCTCAGATGGTCGCTGACGGGCTTCTTTCTGTCACCCGCCTTATCTTTCTCGGCTATCCCCTGCATCCACCAGGAAAGAAGGAAAGGATGCGGGATGGTCATCTTTATCACACTAAAACTCCCATGCTCTTCTTTGTCGGCACCCGAGATCCCTTGTGCGACCTGGCACAACTGAGAAAGGTACTGGCCCGCCTGGGAGGTCCTTCACATCTGGAAGCCATAGAGGGAGGAGATCACTCATTCCGCGTGCGGAAATCTGCGGACACCACGCAGCAGGAGGTTTATGACCGGATCTTGCACAAGACCGTGGACTGGCTTGGCAAATATGACCAATAAAGAAGGGAAGAAAATGAAACCGATGAATCTTTATTCTATATTGCTCATTCTATTCTTGTTGTACCCGACGTCAGCCATTGCTCAGAGTAAGAGCAGGGTCAAGGGGACGATGCCCAAGTCGACCATGAAGGCTACCGCAAAACCAGATCAACTCCCTGAACAACCGATGTGCACGACTAGTGCACTACCGGACATAATGGTTAAGAAGATAGAGCTTCGGGGTCCGTCAGGGCCATTGAAGCCTGGCCAGAAGTGCAATGTGAATGTACACCTGAGGAACATCGGCCAGTGTGAAACAGGTGTCTTCTTTCTCGAACTCCGAGCAAGGGTACAAGTCCCAAGTATCAGAAAAGATGACACTGAAACCGTGGGCGCCAAAAAGGTATACTCCATAGCACCCAGAAAGGCTGGCTCCCCCGGAACATCTACGGTTTCCTTTTCATATACACTAGGCAACTATCAGTGGGCGCAATACAACTTTACCGCTGTTGCCGACTCCACAAACCACATCACAGAATTTAACGAAGCAAACAATGAGAAGTACGGACGGGACGAAGTTGCGGATGCACTGAGACAATAGCAGGGCTTGTGCAGAACATCAGCCACCGAAACGGACCACGTTTTTTAAAACCTCTCTTGTGGCTTGACTAACGGGCAGGCTTTCCAGCCCTTGGGGCGTGACCCACCGGGCCTCGGATGCATCATCGCCAGGGTTAAGCTCCCCCTTCTCATACTCCGCGATAAGGTCGACGATCACATAGTGGAATCGGGGCTTTGCAGCGTCATCCGGTTCGATGACCTCAAACGTGTACACAGGATTCTTTGCCTGTATTGTGAGCCCCGTCTCCTCCATGATCTCTCGCTCGGCTGCCTGTTGAAGCGTCTCTCCCAACTCCACCCGGCCGCCTGGTATGGCCCAGAGCCCTTCACCCGGCGGTTTGCTCCGTTTCACCAGAAGGACCCGGTCGTCCCTGATGACGATTGCCCCCACAGCCACTCGTGGGTGGTCGGGATACTCAGTCAATAGGTTCTCCTCTGATACCAATATCTTACCCCACCCTTAACCCCTTCCTGAGCACTCTGTCAACATCTAAGGAACATGGGGTCCAGAAGTTTTTTCTTGACACCCCTCCTCACCCCTGGTATTAAGTAATTGACTCACTGGTCGGAATTATTAGTTGGATTATCAAGATGTTAATAATATAGAGTGTCATTTGACCGACCGGTCGGACAAGTACAGTAGGTAACACCATGCTTTCAAGCGAACAGCAAAAACAACGAAAGAGGGCTCACATTATCCACGCCGCAGCACGGGTGTTTGCCGAGAAGGGGTTTTCCGGCACCATGATGGCGGATATTGCCGATCATGCCCGCATAGGAAAGGGGACTCTCTACGAGTATTTTGACAGCAAGGAAGATCTCTTCTTCTCCGTCTTCGAGTGGTACGCCCGGGAAACTGAGGCAGCTGCGAAGGTAAGTATCTCCGCACTGGGAGGCTCCGCATCCGAGCGGTTGGCCATCCTGAGCGAATCGGTCATGCAGTCGTGGCTCAAGATGAAGGACCTCTTTACGCTGGTCATGGAATTCTGGGCAGCCTCAGCCTCTTCGCAAATGAGGAAGCGCTTCAAGGGGTACTTCAGGCAGGCATACGAGGATTTCCGAACCGTTGTTGCAGCCCTGATCCGAGAGGGCATGCAGCACGGTGAATTCCAGGAAGATGTGGTCCCGGAGTCGGTGGCCGCCGCCTTGGTTGGAAGCTGGGACGCACTGCTGCTGCAGGCGTGGTTTGACGACAGGTTTGATCCTTTGACCACGGCGAGAAATCATGTGGCCATTGTCATCAGGGGTATGGCCGGAGGAGCCCGTGTTGAGCTGTAACAGCGGGAAATGAACTCCAAAATGAAACGCACCTGAAAGGTTAATTATGAAAAAAACGACAATCTTTATGACCTGTTTGACAGTGTCAATTGTCATCACCCTGGGTACCGCTGCATTCGCCCAAGACCCCGAAACCCTGGTGCGGGCCGCCTTTGACTACTACCGGGGGAACGCATCTGTAGCTACAATAAAGATGACTGTTCATCGGCCGGACTGGGAGAGGGTATCAACCATGAAGGCCTGGACAAAGGGGCAGGAGGACGGCATTTTTCGGATTATTTCTCCACCCAAGGATGCCGGGAACGGGACACTCAAGAGGGGCCGAGAGATGTGGACATTCAACCCCAAAGTGAACCGGGTAATCAAACTCCCCCCCTCCATGATGTCCCAGTCCTGGATGGGCTCGGATTTTTCCAACAATGACCTCGCCAAAAGCGATAGCCTATTGAAGGATTACTCGCACACCCTTACCGGGACGGAAACCCATGAAGGAAAGACCGTGTACATCATTAAGTCGATGCCCAACCCTGATGCGCCAGTAGTGTGGGGGATGCAGACGCTGAAAATCCGGGAAGATCACATTTTCTTGAGTGAGATATTTCACGATGAAGACCTCAAACCGGTAAAGATCATGACTGCTCATGACATCCGGATGCTGGGCGGCAAGCTGTTCCCAATGGTCTGGAGGATGAAAAAGGCCGATGTGGAAGACGAGTATACTGAGTTGAGCTACAGTGAGCTCTCTTTCAAAGAGGACCTACCAGATAACCTCTTTACGCTTTCCAACCTGAGGAATCCCAGGAGGTAGCCGGCTTTGAGTGTAGATGTCAAAATGGCGTGGCGAAACATATGGCGAAATCCCAGACGATCCATCCTTACGATGACAGCCATTGCGTTTGCCAGTCTGTTGCTCGTCTTTATGCTCTCTTTCCAGTTTGGCTCATACGACACCATGATTAACTCTGCGGTAAAGATCCACACCGGACACCTGCAGGTCCAGGCTGAGGGATATCAGGACAAGAGGATTATGCGCCTCGTCGTGCCTGACCCAAACGCGATTGGCAGCATTCTGGACGAGACATCGGGCATAGAGGTTTACACGTTTCGGGCCAATGCCTTTTCACTCGTCTCATCCAAGGAACGCACCTACGGCATTATGGTGATAGGCATCGATCCCATCCGGGAAGCAAACGTATCAACCCTTAAGAAAGTAATACGGCAGGGAAGCTACCTGTCAGCCGAAGACATGGACCAGGCCCTCGTGGGAGAACTTCTCGCCAAAAACCTCCGGGTAGGCTTGGGTGATGAGTTGGTCGTTCTGGGGCAGGGACGCGATGGCTCTGTTGCCGCCACCGTTGTTCAAGTAAAGGGCATTTATAATTCCGGACTGGATGAATTCGATCGGTCCTCAATCCATATCCCCCTTAAGCACTTTCAAGATGTTTATGCCATGCGGGGTAGTGTCCACGAGGTTGTAGCCGTTGGCACATCCTTGGGTAAGATTCCAGCAATAAAAAGAGCGGTTGAGGGCGCTGTTGAAAACGAGGACCCGGAACACAATCTGGTTGTGTTGGACTGGATGGATCTTATGCCCGGGCTGGTAGAGGGCATTCAGTTGGACCTGGTCAGCGGATTGATCCTTTACGTCATTCTGATTGTGGTCGTGGCCTTCAGTATCCTGAATACCTTTCTCATGGCCGTGTTCGAGCGGACGAAAGAGTTCGGCGTCCTCATGGCCATTGGCACAACCCCGGGGCGATTGACGAAAATACTTCTTTTGGAATCCATAACCATGACGATCGTAGGCATTGTGTTTGGCATGATAGCCGGGAGCTTGGTCACCTGGTACTTCCAGGTGCACGGCATTTCCATCGCAGGGACCTCGGAGGTGGTGAGACAGTTCGGCATTCCCGAGCGCATGTTTCCTCAGCTCTCGTTTCTTTCCGTATCAATCGGCCCGATCCTGGTTCTGTTTATCACGTCTCTGGCGGCTCTATATCCGGCCCTAAAGGTACGTCGTCTCCGGCCGGTGGAGGCCCTGGCATCTGTGTGAGGACAGAAACATATGCGATATGAGATATGCGATCGGGGATGTTCTTTGAGGTATAATCATTACTAACAAGAATCTCACATCGCAGATCTCACATCTTTCAAGGTTGAACCCGGCAACAGTCATTGAGCAATTGTTCTCTTTGGGCTTGGTTGGCGACGAGGTACTACAATGCATTTTCAGTTAGGATGGCGAAACATCTGGCGGAACCCCCGGCGGACCACAGTCATCATGATCGCGGTAGTCATTGGCGTGTGGAGCATGATCTTCATGGCGGGATTCCAGAGGGGGATGATAAACCAGATGGTGGAAACCGGAATCACCACCCTCACCGGCCATATTCAAGTGCATCACACAGGCTACCGAAATGACCCGTCAATCGAAAACAGTATAGCCGAACCCGGGGTAGTAGAGAGCGTGCTTGAGAAGCACCTTCCACCCGGCGCTCTGTGGGCCTCCAGAGTTCGGGTAAACGCCGTAGCCAGCAACGCCAGACATTCAGGCGGTGTGACTCTGGTGGGTATTGACCCGGCGCGGGAGGCCAAAGTTTCATTTATCGGTGAGGCAGTTACCCAGGGGAATTATCTCAGATACGACGACGAGCACGGCATTGTTGTGGGCAAAGCCTTGGTAAACAAGTTTGAGACGAAACTGGGCCGCAAGCTTGTTCTCATGTCTCAGGATACGGGCAGGGAAATTGCTTCCAGGGCGTTTCGAATCGTCGGAATATTCGAGGCCGAGATGGAGGCAACTGAGAAACAGTTCGCCTTTGTTACTCTGACATCCGCCCAGCACATGCTGAAACTGGAAAATGGGATTTCTGAATTCTGCATTGTTTTGCCCGATCGCCACCAAGTCAACCAGGTGGCGGGCTCTCTGGCGGATGCCTTGCCTCTGTCCAACTACGAGGTACATACGTGGCGTGAACTGCTACCCTTGGTGGACGCATACCTGAGCCTGTTTGATGTCTTCATATTCATTTGGTTCCTGGTCGTGTTCATTGCCATGGGCTTCGGGATTGTCAATACCACGCTCATGGCCGTGTTCGAGCGGATACGGGAGTTTGGACTGCTCAAGGCCCTGGGCATGAAACCGTGGTGGATTGTCCGAGGTGTGCTGACAGAGTCATTTCTTCTCCTTGTGATGGGGATGGCGGTTGGAAACACCCTTGGCTTCTTGACCCTCTTTGCCCTGTCCGGCAGTGGGATCGACTTGTCCTCTTTTGCAGCCGGCGCGGAATTCGCAGGCATATCGCGGGTTATCTACCCGGCTATAGATGCCAGAGATGTAGTAATAGCCAACCTGGTCGTGTTCGTGTTGGGAATCCTGGTCAGTATTTATCCTGCCGCCAAGGCAGCCAGGTTCACGCCGGTGGAGGCGTTGGCACACACGTAAACGTGAGCTCAAAGCTCAAAGGTGAAAGCTCAAAGAAAAAGAAATTGACATCAGAGCCCGCAGCCGTGAATTGGTGGGCTGTATTGTAGGAGTTACATTATGAGTATTGTGGAATGTGTGGATATCAAGAAGACGTATCACCAGGGAAAGATTGAGGTTGAGGCACTTAGAGGGGTGAGCCTGTCCATCGATACCGGGGGCTTTGTGGCCATAGCCGGACCTTCGGGATCAGGCAAGACCACAATGCTGAACCTCATTGGCGGTCTGGACCATCCTGATTCCGGAAGCGTTGTCGTGGATGAACAGGACTTCAGTCAAATGAGTCAATCTGAACTGGCCAGTCTGCGATTGCACAGAGTAGGGTTTGTGTTCCAGGCCTACAACCTCATCCCTGTTCTGTCCGCACTGGAGAATGTCGAGTTTGTCATGCTCCTTCAAGGGGTCCCGCACGCTGAGCGGCGTGAACGCGCTAAGGCCATTCTGAACGATGTGGGGTTGGAAGGCATGTACGACAGGCGCCCGGCTGAGCTGTCAGGCGGTCAACAACAACGCGTGGCTGTGGCAAGGGCCATCGTATCCAGTCCGGCGATCGTTTTGGCGGATGAACCCACAGCCAACCTGGACTCAAAGACTGGCCAGGGGTTGCTCGATATGATGAAGCAAATGAACGAGAAGAAAAATGTCACTTTTGTCTTTTCAACGCACGATAACATGGTCATGGAATATGCCCGCCGGCTCATCAAGCTCAGGGATGGTCAAATAGTAGAGGACAGGGTCAAAGGAAACTGACTTGGGTATCAGTCGTAAGATTCGTGTTTTGTCTGGCAGAAAATAATCTTGGAATAACGAATAACGAACAGCGAACATCGAATGTCGAACAAGGAACTAAGAAGGAAAAACCTCAACATTCAAAATTCCTTGTTCATTATTCTACATTCTTGTCTGGTTCCGGCTTATCCGGGTTAGGTATAAGGCTACTATTGGGAAGCAGTTGGTCCGTGCTGCTGACTCCATTTCTGCCAACTTGGCAGAAGGACACGGGAGATACCATTTCAACGATCGGCTGAACTTCTGCTATTATGCCAGGGGTTCGTTAGAGGAAACAAAATCTTGGATTTCAAAAGCCACACGTCGAGGATTAATGCCGCCTGAAGACGAAGAGATGGAGCGAGTGATTCAAATATTACCTAGTTTCCATCCATAAATGGCCCTTTTCCGCAATCTCGGCGTCAAACTACGAGGTTGCTTGTGCGACGTACCTCGGTACGCCTCCGCGCAACCTCTTGTTTTCCTTGACCTTGCAGAAAACTGCTCATTTCTGAATTGGAAACTCACGCTAGTGCCCATCGATTCATAAGTCACAAATGGATGGGCACTACCTAAGAAGCTCAATGCCTACATAGGTTCCATAAAAAGAGCGAGAAGTGGCAAGTAGACCCATTCACACCAGTACCCAATACCGAGTACCCAGTACCAGTGCCTTGGTGGTGGTTGCACTCGCCCTATTGGTTCTTCCTCTATGTCAGATTCTCTCCTCACCCTGTGAGGCGTCCCCCTGGTACAAGGAACTCTCCCCGGAATGGGGCGGGCATATTAGGGGTCGGGGTACGGTGTCATGGCCTGATGAAGAAACCATCCAAGGGGCCCTGGAACCCGCCCCTCACTATGATGGCACCGCTGACTTCAGAATCAAGAATAAGGTCTTTTTTGGTCAATGGGGGTATTTTGATACCCATTATGAGGCTGTATTGTGGGGCGGAGACGGCTGGCGCACAGCGAGATCACTGGAGGAGCTGTACCCCGGCCTTGTCAAATTGTTCGGCGCGGCGCCCGACGACAGCACAAGCTTCATGGATCTGACCTGGACCGATGCGAATGACGATTATCTCTTCTATCACCGAATAGACCGGCTTGCTCTAACTTTACAACCGGAATGGGGAGCCCTCCGCATTGGCAGGCAGGCATTAACCTGGGGAAACGGTCTAATATTCAATCCCATGGACCTCTTTAACCCTTTTGAACCCACAGACATCCTGAGGGATTACAAGGTTGGGGCAGACATGGTGACTGTCGACTTTTCAGTACACGAAACAGGTGGCTTGCAGTTCGTCTACGTGCCAAGGCGAAATCCAATAAGCCATGATGTTACATGGGACCAGTCTTCTCTCGGAGGCAAGTGGCACTTTTCCTTTGGAACCACCGAGTTTGACGTCATGGCATCCAAGAACTACGAAGATTACGTTGCCGGCCTTGGCAGCAACGGATACCTTGGAGACACGGCCTGGCGCATGGATGCCACATGGACCTTCCTGGATGAACAGAGCAGCGACAATGGTTTCTTGTCCCTGGTTGCGAACATTGACTACTCGTGGGTCTGGTTAGAGAAGAACATGCACGGATTGCTCGAGTTCTATTTCAATGGCCTGGGTACCGACGACTATGGAGAGGCATACAATAACCCCGATATCCTTATACGCTTGATCAGGGGAGAGATGTTCACCATAGGCCGAACCTACCTTGCCGGTGAAGTCCAGATGGAACTGCACCCTCTCTTTTCTGTCTACCTGTCTGTAATCAATAACATGGCCGACCCTTCAGGTGTATTGCAGCCCCGGGCTACCTGGGACATGACCGGGGACCTCCAGATGACTTTTGGGGGGAGCATTTACTACGGTGCAGCAGACACCGAATACGGAGGGTTTGAATTAGCCGACACCGGTGTTCTCATAAAGCCTGCAAACAGCGCCTTTCTCTGGTTAACCTACTTCTTTTAGGCATTTCGTCGATATCTTCTTGGAGCACATCGGCCGATATTTACCCCTCCCAGCCATCCCAACGACTTGAAATTCCACAAGATCATCAATCTTTTCCTTGCACCCCTTCTCTTTTTTCCTTCTGCGACAATTCCCAGTAACTGACTGAAAACATTAACCAAATCCTGTTGGTCAGCTTTTTGACGCAGACCTTGTCCTTTTGTCAAGAAGTTGCCCGTTTGGTCTTGAAGGCAACGGGAGCAGGCCAGATCACCTTTTTTCTGTCTGTGACCAAGCTGATTATCGTAATACTTTGGGGCTGTTCCCTACTTTCGGAATAGGATTTGGTAACCCCACGTGTTTCCAGGGGTTTTTGGAACGCATATTGCAAATTATGAGAATCAACAGAAAGGAACATTTTTCCCGATGAAATTTGGATTGAAAACGTCAAACCAATTCATGAACTCAACAAAAAGAGAGAGTGAAAAAATGAGACCCTTTATGATGTCAAAGTCCGCGGGAATATTGATTTTATCAATGTTCATTGTCTTTATTTCCCCTGTTTCCGGTTATCCCTTGACCTACGTCCTGCCGGATCCCAGTGCCACAGAGATTTGGGGCGAAGGTACTGGTGTCAATTCCGGTGCTGCTCTTGCACAGGGGGACGTCAACGGTGATGGATACGGTGATATTATCATTGGGGCTCCTTTCGTTTCCCTCCCTGGTCGTGAGAAGGCAGGAGCTGTCTATGTCATCCTCGGAGGGGAGTCTTTTCCATCCAGCAACCCTGTGGACCTGGGTGCAAGCGGAGCGAGCATGGTGATACATGGTGCTGCCACGGGTGACCTGATAGGTGCCTCCTTAGGGGTTGGAGACGTAAACGGCAATGGAATTGATGACATAATCATCGGGGCGCCAGGGGTTGACACACCCGGGACCGACCCGGCCGGGGTTGCCTATGTGATCTTCGGGAATCAATCCCTCCCTTCGTCTTTTGATCTCCTTTCCACGCCCGCTGATGTCACCATCGTCGGAGAGAAAAGGAGGTGGGACTATAATCTGGGGATAGCAATAGCCTCAGGAGACATAGACGGGGACAGCGTAAAGGACATC
>JAFDFO010000202.1 GCA_019309815.1 Deltaproteobacteria bacterium | reverse complement strand
ATTGGCAGACTATCTGGGCTGGCTTTGACATCAAACTGCTATCAAAGTGGTATCAATCGCCCGCAAAACCACGACTGGCATGGGGTTTGGCGGGTTCGACTCCCGCCGCCTCCACCAGTCTTCGCTTGGAGCGGAGCGATAAGCGGAGACTGCCGCGGCGAAGCTCAGTAGAGCGAAGCCGGGCCATTCGTTGCCCCTACCATGAACGCTCCAAGCTACGACTCGGCACGCCAGATCCACTAATTTCAGCGGGTCAAGTCGGTCTTGACACCACCAAGAAGTGGGGTATAGATTCGTTTGTACATTTACAACAACCCCGGGAATCTTCCGGGTCAGGAGGTATCAGACATGGACAGGAAAAAATCCGAAAAAAGTTACGAAGGGCTCAGCCCTTTCGAACTCAAAAACAAGCTGATCGACATGGCCGGCAGTCTGCGGGAGAAGGTGATGCTCAACGCCGGCCGAGGCAACCCCAACTGGGTGGCGACCAAACCGCGCGAGGCCTTTTTTCTTTTCGGAACGTTTGCCCTCGAGGAAGGGCACCGGGTCCTAAGCCGCCCGGGCATGGCCGGCGCCCCGGAATCAAAAGGGATCGCAGAACGCTTTGAGGAATTCTGCCGCATCCATGCCGAACAACGGGGGGCTCAGTTTTTAGCCGACGCCTACAGGTACGCCACTGAAAAACTCGGCCTGGAAGGCGACGCCTTTATCGGCGAGATGGTCGATGCTATCCTGGGAGACCACTACCCGACCCCGGACCGGGTCCTTAAGAATACCGAGAAAATTGTCAGGGCCTACCTTGACGTCACCATGTGCGACGGCAATCCCCCGCCGGGAACGCTGGATCTTTTCGTGGTCGAAGGCGGAACCGCAGCCATGACTTATATCTTCAACACTCTCAAGGAAAACGGCCTTATCAGCCCCGGTGACAAAATTGCTTTGGGAACCCCGATCTTCACCCCCTACCTGGAGATCCCCGTCCTCAAAGATTACGAACTGGTTGTCATGGAGATTGAACAGGACGAGGAAAAAGACTGGCAGTATCCCGATGCCGAACTGGAAAAACTGGCCGATCCCGCCATCAAAGCTTTTTTTCTGGTCAACCCCTCCAACCCCACCTCGGTCAGGATAGCCAGCGAATCTTTAGACAAAATCGCCGAACTGGTCAAGGACCGGCGCCGGGACCTGATCATTTTGACCGATGATGTTTACGGTACCTTTGTCAACGGCTTTCGGTCGCTTGTGGCTATAGCCCCCAGAAACACCATCCTGGTGTATTCCTACTCCAAGTACTTCGGGGCCACCGGCTGGCGGCTGGGGGTCATCGGAATCTACCAGGACAACGTCATGGACAAGATGATCGCCGATCTGCCGCAGGCCAAACGCCGGGAACTGCATCAGCGCTACGGGTCGATCTCGACCGACCCAGACAGCCTGAAGCTGATCGACCGCCTGGTGGCTGATAGCCGGGCAGTGGCCCTCAATCATACCGCCGGACTGTCCACTCCCCAGCAGGTGATGATGGTCTTCTTCTCCTTTCAGGAGCTTCTGGACTTAGACAGCCGCCTTTACCGCAAGGAGGCCCAGGACCTTGTTCGGGAGCGGTTTGAGACCCTCTACGCCGGTCTCGGTGTCGATCCGCCGCGACTGCCCCGCTACGCCCGTTACTATACGACCATCGATATCCGTGACTTGGCCCGAACACGCCATGGGGACGATTTCAGCAAGTGGCTGGCAGACACCCACGAACCGATCGATTTTGTATGGAGATTGGCCGAGGAAAAAGGGTTCGTCCTCATGGACGGGGGCGGCTTTGATGCACCCCAGATGTCGGTCAGGGTGTCCCTGGCCAACCTCTTTACCGAAGACTACGATAAAATCGGTAAGGGCATCAGCGCCCTACTGGAAGACTACCGGCAGGAATGGGATGCCGGGAAATAGCAGGCCGGAGGCAACCATATGCATGCTCTCATCCAGGATATATTCCAACTCTGCCGGCAAAACCCATCGCTGCTGCTCTTCGCGGCTCTGGCCGGCGGATACGCATTGGGCAAAATCAAGATCGGGACCTTTTCTTTGGGTTCCACCACCAGTGTTCTCCTCGCAGCCATTGTTCTGGGAGAGGTAATCCTCGGCCGTACCCACCTCGACCTGGGGATTGTCAAGACCGTATCCTTCGGCCTGTTCATCTTCGCCATCGGATATAAAGTGGGGCCCGACTTTATCGGCGGTCTCAAACGCGGGGGGGTCAAATATGTCGCCGTGGCGGTTTTTTTCTGCGTTGCAGGCCTGATCATTGCCGTCGTTTTGGCCAAGGCCTTTGGACTCAATAAAGGATACGGCGCGGGGCTAATCGGGGGCGCGCTGACCCAATCTTCCGTCATCGGAACGGCCGACGATGCCCTTCAACACCTCAACAGCGGTAAAGCCACCGCCGCCATGGATCTCAAGTCCGATATCGCGGTCGCCTATGCCGTCACCTATGTTTTTGGCACCGCCGGCCTGATCATCCTCCTTAAAATATTGACCGGTATCTGGCACGTCAACCTGCCCGCAGCCGCCAAAAAGGCTGAAGCGGAACTGGGGTCCACCGTCGAACACGAATCCCTTGAGGCTTTTCATTGGTCCAACCTGGTCATCCCCCGGGCCTACCGGGTTGAAAACGAACAGGCGATCGCCAGGACCGTCAAGGAGGTCGAAGCCCTGTTCCCTCAAAGAGTTGCCGTCGATCGGCTCAAGAAAGGGGCCAAAACTTTTGACGATGTTTCCGGTGACCTCGTTCTGGAAAAGGGTGACATTGTTGTCCTGACCGGCTATCGATCCCGCCTATTGAGAGCCCGGGAGGTCATCGGACCGGAAATAGACGATGATGTTGTCCGGGACATAATCGGAGAGATCCTCGGTATCTGCCTGACTCACAAGGATTTAGCCGGCAAAACCCTCAAAGAGATATTCACGCGTCACAGCCACGGCTGCTTCATCCGCCGGGTCACTCGCCAGGGACATGAATTGCCGTTGGTCCCCAAGCTAAAAGTACACCGGGGAGATATTATCACTGTGATCGGGGCCCGCAAAGATGTCGAACGGCTGGCCAAGGCCATCGGCTATCCCGAGCGCAGAACCCAGGTTACCGACCTGGTCACGGTGGGAATCGGGGTCATTTTGGGGACCTTGATCGGGCTGGTGGCGATCAACATCGGCGGCATCCCCATTACCCTGGGAGTAGGGGGAGGCGTCCTGGTCTCGGGAATTTTTTTTGGATGGCTCAGGTCCGTCCGACCAACCTGGGGGCAGATACCCACTTCGGCCCAGTGGATTTTCACCGACCTGGGGTTAAACCTGTTTATTGCCTGTGTCGGGTTGTCCGCCGGCCCCCAGGCCATTGCCGCGCTTAAGCAGGCCGGAATCGAAATCTTTATCGCCGGGGCCTGCCTGACCACCTTCCCGCATCTTTTGACATGGCTCTTCGGGCTTTATGTGCTCAAACTCAACCCTGCGCTGCTTCTCGGTGCCATGACCGGCGCGGGGAGCTGTACCGCCGCCCTTAACTCGGTCAAAGATGACGCCGGCAGTGCGGTGCCGGTCATCGGTTACACCGTCCCTTACGCGATCGGAAATGTCCTGCTCACGGTCTGGGGCGCATTGATTGTGAATATTATATAGCGGAACAGATCCCGCTGTCGCTGTTTGGGAAAAAGGGGGACGTTGTTAAGTAAGTAACCAAGTTGACTTAGGGGAACAGTGAGCTCAGGCGTCGAGGCTATGATTTGGGTAAGGTTGAAGAAGAAGTCTGCGAGATATACGGCATAGAGATATCGGATATCTATTCGAAAAGCCGCCAAAAGATCCGTGCAGACGCCCGAGGCTTGTTTTGTTACTGGGCCGTTCGAGAGTTGGGACATGCATTAACGGATTTGGCAAAACGCCTCAATATGACGCCCCCTGGTGTGAGTAATGTTGTTAAGAGGGGGGAACAGATAGTCAGAAAACAAAGCCATCAACTCCTTGAATGAGTTAATTACTTAATTAACAACGTCCCCACTTTCCCGCCGTAGTCTTGACGTAGGCGGGAGCTTCAGCAAAGGCGGGCCATCCCCCTAAAACCACAAAACCCCATCTCTCTACGAGAGAGAAATGGGGTTTTGGTAGTTAGTTCATAACACCCTCTTGGAAAGGGTTATTTCTTGGACTTCTTCTTCTCCTACTTCTTCAGAGCCTCCTTTAGCCCATCTATCGAGTGAAC
>JAFDFO010000201.1 GCA_019309815.1 Deltaproteobacteria bacterium | reverse complement strand
GGCGTATTTGATGTAGAATTGAATATGACATGGTCACTGATCAGGGGCAGCGAGTTCCCACTCCAGTTAAGTGGAGTGGACCAGAGTCCATCACCACTGTCATTGTCCCACACCCTGGAATCCGCCACGGCGTCACCAGTCACATAAAGTGTGGTTGCCTCGTTTATGAAATCGTCGACCGCCCAGATTTTGAAGTAATATATATTGCTAGCCAGATCCAGGCCTGTAAGGGTCGTGGATACTGTCGAAGAATTTGCTAAACCGGAATCATCATTTTCATCCCACTCACTTGCCGTGCCTGTTCTGTCTTGCACATCGGTAAGGTTCTTCCCGAACCAGATTTCATAGTGTCCTGCTCCCACGAACGTCCAGTGTTCGTCAGAAGCCCCATTCCACTCCACGGTCGCAGAACCGCTTGAAACCGAGACCAGCCAAAGGGCATCCATACCTGTCGGGCTCTGCGTATCTTTGGTGACCGTATCGAGGGCATCCGATCCCCCGTTCCCGGGAACATCGGTCAAAGATACTGTCAGAGTCAGGGTGTCGTCATCCAACCCACTGACATTAGCTCCTGTGACTTGATGGGCAGGGGATCCGATGACTCCTGTTCCTGTTACAGCGTCCGTTGCTCCATTTGTGTCGTCTATGGCATAACTGTATACAGCACCCACCTCAGCACCAGAGAAAGTAAACGACATGGCACCCTGGTTGCCGGTATAGATATGTGCCTGATCTATGCCTACGTTGTATCCGGACGGAGGGAATGTATCTTTGAGCACCGTATCAACAGCCCCGGGCCCAGCATTTCCTGAGGGATCTGTCAATGACACGGTCAGTGTCAACGTGTCATCGTCCAGTCCGCTCACATTGATCCCCGTGACCTGATCAGTGGCCGTGGAGATGGTGCCGGTTCCGGTCACAGGCCCCGTTCCTCCATTGGTGTCATCCATGGAGTAGCTGTACGTGCTGCCAGCCTGCGCACCGGAGAAAGTAAACGAAACATCAGTTTCATTGCCGCTGGACACGTATTCCTGGTCAATGCTGACTCCATACCCGGCGGGAGACTCTGTATCCTTAAGCACAGCGTCTGCCACATCAGACTTTCCGCTCAGAGAGACGATGAGCGTCAAGATGCCGTCATCAAGTCCACTGACATTGATTCCCGTCACCTGATCGTTTGAGGCTCCAGTGGTGCCGGATCCCGTTACAGGACTTGTTGCCCCGTTTGTATCGTCTATGGAATAGCTGAACGCGACGCCGACATCCGCACCAGAAAAAGTAAACGACACGGCATTCTCGTTTGCCGAGTTCACAGCGCTCTGGTCAATATGAACACTATAGGCTGTGTCTTTGTCCACTGTATCATTGACTTCGGGACCTACGTTACCAAAGGCGTCTGTCAGAAACACCGTTAGAGTCAAAGTTCCATCATCTAATTCGCTTACATCCAGTCCCGTTACCTGGTCCGTTGCCGTGGCAATGGTACCGGTACCCGTGACGGGGTCCGTGGCCCCATTTGTGTCGTCAATGGAATAGCTGTGCGTGGCGCCCACATCCGCACCAGAAAAAGTAAACGATGCGGCTATGTGGTTGTAGCTGTCGAGTTGCGCCTGGTCGAAGCTCACGCTGTAGCCGTCCGGTATGATGTTGTCCAACCAGAAAGACTCAGAGGTTGTGTGCTGGTGGGAATCTACGTAGAAGACGGTTGCGTTTTGCGTAACGATGTTCCGTGCCTTGAATCTGATTTGCACGTCGTTCTGGTCAGCATCCAGACCCGATAGGTCCTCGTGCCGTGAATTCCATGTAAAGGCGTATGCCGTGGCGTCGTCAAAAGTGGCACCCGCTGTGTAATCGCTGCCACTGTTGTCGCTCCAACCGGTAGACAGACAACCGGAATCATCTCCGTTAACGGGTGGATTGAAGTTTGCGCCGCCGTCGACAGAGTATTCAAAGCAGCATAGGTTGTACGCGTCTGTATTGTCGTTATTGAAGTCAGCAGTCAGCTTGACGGCGTCAGCCATCACGTACTCATTGGCGTCGTTGGTCAGAACAATGGTTCCGGACGCGCCCTCAGCAAAGCTGTAGGTTCCTAAATAGTTCCACCGGCTGCCGTTGATTTCCTGGTTGACTTCAACTGTCTCGGAGCCTCCGTCATAGTTGATCGTGTAAGGGGCATCCGAGGCCCGATTTGAATGGCTCGTCCATCGTGCATATACTTTGTATTCACCCCCCACCGGAATCGTCGGTGTCCACGTGCACGAGGCCGGGAAAGCCCCTGCGGGATCTTTTTCAGCATAATAGATATCTCCTGCATATCCTTCCGAAGTGGAGGAGGTCCAGTTGTTTGCACCATCTACGAAATCAGCGTCAGAGTCATTGACAATGACAACGGTTTCTGTTCCCGAATATACGCTGTTGATGGTGTCTCCGATATCTGTGGCTCTGAATGTAATGGTGACTGTACCATCCGGGGATGGTACGGACTGGGCCTGCGGGATGACATTTGCTTTCGCATACCCTCCTATTGGCGACCAGACGATGGTCCCGTCCTCCCCGCTTTCATAGTTGCTATTGCCTCCAAAGACGGATACGGCCTCTGCAACCAATGAAAGGTTGTTCGTATAGTACACGGCGATTCTTCCGCCGCCTCCGGCCCCGCCTTTGCCACCGCCATTGCCGCCGTCCGCAGTCATGGCGCCGTAACCGGCCAGTGTGTCCGTGATAATCCATATACTCCCGCCGGCGCCTCCGCCGTTGTCACAACACCCGGAACTGTCCTGACCATCGGCCGTAACCGCACCATCGATTGTCAAGGTGTCAGCCACGTTGAGCTTGACCGCACCGGCCCCTGAACCTGCACGACTCCCGTGCCTTCCGGCACTGCCAAGGGCACTGGGCTCTGACGCGGATCCGTAAACATCCGGCCCCCAAATGTCACCAAGGCCAGGCCCGCCTTGTCCGCCATAGCCGCCCCCACTGTAGCTGGTTTGTCCGGGACCAATGTTGTTGTAGATAAAGCCTAACCTGTTTACAGAAATCGCTGCGGTTTCTTCAATGGTAATGTTATCGGAATTGATCGTTACGCCTGAGCCGTGAGGATTTTCTGCGCTTCCTCCTGAAGCGGTATTGATATCGTCAAGGTTGCTCTGGCACTCCAGAATAGCGCCACTTTCAATATGAAGCTCATCGATGTCGTATTCCCCCGGTGCAAGCGCAACAGAGCCGTTCACATGATACGTGGCATTCCACAGCTCATTCCACTTGTCTGCAGGGACCCATATGGTGCCGTTGTTGCCGTAGTACTCTTCGCCCCAGCTGTGGGTAGCGCCCCTTGCGCTGATGACGCCGTCAAAAGTCCTGGTCGTCCAGTCGAAAGCGATTCTTCCGCCGGCAGCGCTCCCCCCTTTTGCTGCACCTGTCCCGCCATCAGCCGTGATGGAACCGGACCCTGCCAACGTAGCCACAATTACCCAGAGACTTCCGCCGGACCCGCCGCCATTGTCGCAGCAACCGGTCGCGTTCTGGCCATTGGCGGAGAGCGTGCCATTGACCATCAGATTGTCGACAATAAGCTTGACTGCACCACCACCAGAGCCACCGCGGCTGTAATGTCTGCCGCTGCTGCCTAAGGCTGTAGGCTCGGCAAGTAATCCGTAAGGCAAGCCAATCACGCCATTGTTGCCCGGGCCTCCCCGGCTGCCGTGGCCTGCCCCGCCCCATGCGGTGGTTCCGGGACCCTGATTGTTATAGATAAAGCCAAGTTCATTAGCAGAAAGTGCTGCATCTTCTTCTATGACTATACTCGTTGCCTCAATAATTACTCCTGAGCCATGAGGGTTGCCTTCTTCTCCTCCTGATGCCTCATTGACATCTGCGAGATCGCCCTGGCACTCCAAGGTTGCCCCGCTGTCAATGTGGAGTTCCCCAAACGCGTACGTGGCAGGCACATCCGGGTGTGAATTGGGTGCAAGCGCAATGGAGCCGTTCACATGATACGTGGCATTCCACAGCTCATCCCACTTGTCTTCAGGGACCCATATGGTGCCGTGGGCACCGCTGAGATCTTCACCCCAAGGGTGCACCGCACCCTTGGCACTGATCACGCCGTCAAAAGTCCTGGTATTCCACTCGAGGGCGATTCTTCCTCCGCCACCGGCCCCCCCTTTGGCTGCACCTTGACCACCATCAGCAGCGATAAAACCCGACCCCGCTAATGTACTGGTAATGACCCAGAGACTTCCACCGG
>JAFDFO010000200.1 GCA_019309815.1 Deltaproteobacteria bacterium | reverse complement strand
CGTCCAGACCCCTGTGCAACGACTCGAACATGGCCTTTATTCGTGGATTGCTTATCTTATCCTGCCCCTGTTTGCCTTGGCCAACGCTGGGTTTACGCTGGAAGGCATGAACATCTCACACGCAATAGGCCACTCCGTTACCCTCGGGATCATTCTGGGCCTTGTGGTGGGAAAACCTTTAGGGATTATCCTCTTTACTTATCTTGCCTACAAGATACTCAAGACCCCCTTGCCCTCCGGGGTAACCTGGTCGCACATCATAGGTGCAAGTATTCTCGGAGGCATTGGATTCACCATGTCTTTGTTCATCTCCAGCCTCTCTTTCACATCTCATGAATTCATCGGGTATTCAAAACTAGGTATCCTGGTGGGATCTGTAATCTCAGGAGTTTTAGGGCTCATCGTCCTGCGTCTCAGGACAACCCCTCAAACCGAGACGCTGTAGCTCTTGTTCCTTCCATTCGCGGAAAAACAGCATTTTTCCACCTGAAATGGGCTTCCTTCCAAGTTGTTTTTGGCGGCCTTTTGTGGTAGAGACACTCAGACCGACCTGCCTTTCCTCTTATAACGCTTAACATGGAGGAATCTTTCATGAAGAACCGATCCTCGTTTTTTCAGCGAAACAAAATCTTGGTTAGCACCGTTGTAACGCTCCTTTTCGTTGTGTCGGCGGGATGCGCATCATGGAAAGGAGAAAAAGGCGTCGTCAACAAGTGGCGAGATGAAACCGTACCACCTTTTGAAAAGGGAAAGACCATCCAGTCCGACGTGGTGGAAGCTCTTGGTCCTCCTTCTCAGGTGATAGGATTGAATGATGGGATTGTGTTTTACTACATGCTGGAAAAAACAAAGGGGAGTGGTTTGTTTCTTCTCGTTTACAACACAAAGGATGTGACGATCAGGTATGATCGTGCCATCTTTTTCTTTGATGAAAACGGGGTCCTGACCGATTATGGATACAGCCATGAGAGTGCTCCATATGAAGAAGCCCCCTGACTGTTCGCTAATACCCACAAAATTATTGATTGCCAGCCTTGCCGTCCTGACTCTCACAGCTTGTACGGTCATCCACAAAGAGATGGAAACCCCCCTTGACCTCTCCCAAACCACGCTGCAGGAAAGAAAGACGCACTTCAGCAGTATACTCGACCAACTGGGTCCGCCTGCAAAGGTAAGCGTCCTCCCAAATGGAATGGTGTTCCTCTATGAATACGTTTTAGTGACTGAGAACCAGATTGGGATAGGGTTTGATGCACCCATTCTGAAATGGCTGAAATTCGCAATGGCCGCTGCATCGGATGATCGCCAGGCCTTGATTCTTGTGTTCGATGAGCAAGGGATTCTGCAGACTCAGCGTTTCCTGGAACACACGGAAGATCTCGGCAAAGGAGGCGCCATGCAGCTTCTCATTTCCGTGCAGCCACTGGTAGACACGTCACATCTGGACGATGAACTAGGACCAAATGAGTGGGGGACCAGCTTGCTAAGGCCGGTGCCTGAAACACTGAACATCCGTCAGAGCCTGAATGCGGGAACCAATGGTGTCGAACAGAAGGGCACACCAACAAGTGCTGGACAGCATACGCTAGAGATGAGACAACCTGTAAAACGATGATCTTCGGGTCAGGCCCAAAGCGTCGTGATCAGAGATCTTTTATGTATAAGGAAGGAGAAAGCTGTGAAGAATCCAAAAGCTCTGAGATTTGTCTTATGTACAGTACCCTTCGTCCTTGTTTGGTGCACGCCCGCCTATGCAGGCACGAGCAGCAGCGGAAAATGGGATTTCCAAATTGCGCCTTATGTCTGGCTGGCAGGACTAGAGGGAAAGACGGCAACTCTACCGGGTTTTCCTCCAGCCGACATTGACGTCGATTTCTTTGACGACGTCCTTGGGAATATCAATGGAGCGCTTATGCTTGTGGGCGAGGCCCGAAAGGGATGCTTCGGGATTGTTATGGATGTAGCGTACACCGATATCGAATTCGAAGAATCGACTCCGGGACCGTTTTTTTCATTCATTAAGTCGAGTACAAAAACGTGGATCGTATCGGCTGCCGGTCTTTACCGTCTGGTGGAACAGGAACGAGCATTTCTCGATGCCATCGGGGGAATAAGATATTGGTCCGTCGACTCAGAATTGTCTCTGGGGGCCGGTTTGTTACGACCGAGAAAAGTATCTAACAAGGAGGACTGGGTTGACCCAATAATCGGTCTGAAAGGATTAACGCCGATTGGGGAATCAAAGTTCTTTGTTAGTGGCGCATTCGCGCTCGGTGGGTTCACTGTGGGGTCCGACCTGATGTGGGACGTCTGGGCCAACCTTGGGTACCAGTGGACAAAAGGGTTCTCAACAACCTTGGGGTACCGCTATTTGGATGTGGACTACGAGAAAGACGGGTTCCTGTATGACGTTGCTCAGCATGGTCCCATTCTTGGACTGTCCTGGCGATGGTAAAGCCGTATTAAAGAAAGGAGGCATCAAATGAAAAAGCTTACTTTCCTGGTCATTACCTGCCTTGTGGCAATGTTGTTTTTGGTCGCATGTGGGAAGGAAGAAGGAAGCCAAAGTGCAAAGGAAGAACCCGCTCACGTTGAAAAGGCAAGCCCGCCCGCAAGCGCGGAACTCAGTCAGGCACAGGTCGAGGAAATTGTGCGGCCGCCTCAAATGAAGATGACGACAGACATTCCGGCCTCGATCACTACCCCGGACAAAGTAGAGACCCGTATCGGTACGTTGGAGTTCTTCGACGGTGCCCCTTCCGAAGACACCATCCGCAGAGCTTACGACAACCTTGACTTCATAAGGGGTGTGGAGGTTTTCCTCAACACCATTCCCATAGCCTCCTTGTATGCTGTTCGTGAAGGTATGCGATCCGTGAGTGCCGCCAACGGGACCATTGGCATCAAGGAGACCCTGATGGACTCGAAGTCCCTCTTCCTGACACCCAACACTGAGAGCGTGTACGCCATGAGTTGGCTCGATCTGAAGGACGGTCCGGTGGTGGTAGAAAGCCCGCCCAACGTTCTCGGCATTGTGGACGACTTCTGGTTCCGCTACATCGCAGACATGGGTAATGCCGGTCCGGACAAAGGAAAGGGAGGGAAGTTCCTGTTCCTGCCGCCGGGCTACGACGGCGGGGTGCCGGACGGCTACTTTGTCTACAAATCGTCGACATACGGAAACGCCCTTATGTGGCGAGGCTTCCTGGTCGATGGGGACCCCAAACCGGCGGTAGAGAGTATCAAGAAGCATGCACGCATCTATCCCTTGGCCCAGGCAAAGAATCCACCCGAACAGAAATTCGTCAATTTGTCGGGGTTGGAGTACAACACGATTCACGCAAACAACTTTAAATTCTACGAGGAGGTCGCTCAAGTCATCCAGGAAGAGCCGACCGAGGCGGGAGACCCTGAAACGCTGGGTCTGCTGGCCTCCATCGGTATCATCAAGGGCAAACCTTTCAATCCGGATGAGCGGATGAAGGCGATCCTGACAGAAGCGGCTGCCGTCGGTAATGCAACGGCTCGTTCAATCCTGTTTTCACCTCGCGACCCGAGAGCCCGCTATTACGAGGGCAGCGCTTGGTTCAACGCCTTTATCGGCAACAGTCACGAGTTCATGGCTGATGGCGCCCGCCTCCTCGACCCAAGGACGATGTTTTTCTATTATGCCACCATGGTGACTCCGGCTATGACAGCCAAGATGGTCGGGGTCGGGTCCCAGTATGCCGGTGCTTTTCACGATGCTGACGGCAACTACCTTGATGGTTCGAAAACTTATAAGCTCACGCTGCCGACGGGCGTGCCTGCCAAGGATTTCTGGTCTCTCGTGGTCTACGACAACCAGACACGATCGTTGCTGCAGACCGACCAGCAATACCCGAGTGCGGTAAGCCAGCGTGGTATCCAGGCCAATGCGGACGGGTCCTATGACATCTACTTTGGCCCGGAAGCCCCGGAAGGCAAAGAGAGTAACTGGATTCAGACCATACTGGGCAAAGGCTGGAGCGTTGTCCTCCGTCTCTATGGACCGTTAGATTCGTGGTTCGACCAGACCTGGCGACCGGGAGAAATTGAGTTGATGGAATTATGTTGATTAGAAGAACCCTTGTTCGGAAATCTTTCTTTATGATGGCCGTTTTAATCTTGCTTGTCGTCGGCAGTGCAAATGCACAGTCCGATACGAAGCTTGCAACAGGCGGAACGGTTTACGTATCAATCTATTCAAAGATCTTCTCCGGTCCGAAAGCCATAACTGTCAGTCTGGCCACATTGCTAAGCGCAAGAAACACGGATCTGACGTACCCCATAACGATAGTGACCGTGGATTACTATGACTGTGAGGGCAGACTGATTCGCAGCCTTGTCAAGCAACCCATTGAAGTCAGACCACTGGGGTCAATTTACAAATACTTGGACGAGAAGGATGCGGCTGGAGGACCGGGCGCAAACTTCATTGTGAAATGGCGCTCCAAGAACCCGGTCAACAAGCCGATCATAGAGTCAATCATGTCGGATACCAGCGGGACCCTGGGTATATCGTTTCATTGTCCGGGGCGTGAAATCACCGAACATGGGGAATAACCGGTTTTTGCAATCATTGGGCATCGAAGGTGGAGACAGACATGCCTCTGCCCTTTTTGCATCAGCACGTTGTGACTGATCCAACCTCGTTTCTTTACTCATCGACGAGTGCAGATATATGAATGCTGCTTCTCAACTGACTCTCAGTCGTCCTTCTGATGATACCCTCCTTGTCCGACTCTCGGGCGAGTGGACGATTGGACATGTACTCCCTCCGGCTGAGGATGTTCAGAAAGAGATTGAATCAGGCTCTCCCGTTAGACAGATATCTTTCGACACCGACGGTCTCACTGCCTGGGACAGCGGTCTGCTCACATTCCTGATTAAGGTCGGTGAACAGTGCTCCGCGAAGGATGTGCGGGTAGAGAGAAAGGGATTGCCCGAAGGTGTGCAAAGGCTTCTGGCACTGGCTGCTGCCGTCCCCGAGCAAAAAGACGCCCGAAAAGCGGAAGTGAAACAGCCTTTTCTACACCGGGTGGGTGAAAGCGCTATCGCGTTCAACAGGTCAGCAGGCGAGATGATCGAGTTTATGGGTGAGGCCTTCCTGGCCTTTGTCCGGCTGCTCAGAGGGAAGACCAAACTTCGCCGTTCAGACCTGTTCCTGTTCATCCAGCAGTCAGGGGTGGACGCTCTTCCCATCGTTTCCCTCATCAGTTTTCTGGTGGGACTGATCCTGGCCTTTGTTGCAGCGACCCAACTCAAGGTTTTTGGTGCGCAGATATTCGTTGCCGACCTGGTAGGAATTGCCATGGTGCGGGTCATGGCCGCCGTGATGACGGGAGTTATTATGGCTGGGCGCACCGGTGCTTCTTTTGCAGCACAGATAGGCACCATGCAGGTCAACGAGGAGATCGACGCCCTGAGAACCATGGGGATCTCTCCCATGGAGTTTCTGGTGCTGCCTCGAATGCTTGCGCTCGTAATAATGATGCCCCTTCTCTGTTTGTATGCGGATCTCGTGGGTATTCTTGGGGGTGCAGTCGTGGGCGTGGGCATGCTTGATCTGGGTTTGATGGAGTACTACCATCAGACCCGGTCAGGGGTCACAATGACTTATGTGTGGATAGGGCTCTTCCACGCGGCCGTGTTCGGAATCCTGATTGCGCTGTCAGGGTGTTTGCGTGGTATGCAGTGCGGGCGGAGTGCCTCCGCCGTGGGGGAGGCTACTACCTCAGCGGTCGTGACCAGCGTCGTCAGCTGCGTCATAGCCACCGCGATAA
Source organism: Deltaproteobacteria bacterium (assembly GCA_019309815.1). Classification (GTDB taxonomy): domain Bacteria; phylum Desulfobacterota; class Desulfobacteria; order Desulfobacterales. Next base: position 1,804 of record JAFDFO010000200.1, on the reverse strand, counting down.
TCACTGGGGCGTGTTATATATTGGGGATATAGTGTGGCGTCTCAGAAATGGCTCATTTAGTTCGATCATTGTCCGCTGCCCATAAGGACGGCGCGTTAAATCCGAAATCCGAATATCGAAATCCGAAACAATATCAAATGACCAAAATTCAAATGACCAAAACATGAAGACAACAAGACAGGCTGCCGCTGTTCGTTTGGGTCATTAGGACATTCGAATTTGCGGCTAGCGCCTTGAAGCCATCCCGTATTTTGTTTCCCGAGTTCAATATGTAAGTGCAACACCTTTAGGTTTTGAGGCTCCTATGCGGTTTTGGAGATTATGACAGTTGTGACACAAGAGTTGAAAGTGAAGGAAGCGCACATAACGGTCCGCAACATGACCATGGGTTATGGTAATTTTGTCCTCATGCGGGATATGGACTTTACCATCAACCGTAGCGAGGTGTTCATTATTATGGGAGGAAGTGGGTGCGGCAAGAGTACGCTAATGAAGATTCTTGTCGGATTGAAAGAACCTGCACAAGGAGAGGTCTTCTACGAAGACGTGAATTTCTGGAAAGTAGAACCTGAGGAAAGGGACAAGATCGTCAGAGGTGTCGGGATACTCTATCAACAAGGCGCGTTGTGGAGTTCCATGACCCTGGCGGAGAACGTGGCACTTCCATTGGAAGAATACACGGATCTGAGTCCGAGCCAGATTCGTGACGTGGTCTCGCTGAAGCTCTCCCTTGTGGGGCTGGCCGGCTTTGAGGACTTCTATCCCTCTGAAATCAGCGGTGGAATGCGCAAGCGGGCCGGACTGGCTCGTGCCATGGCGTTGGATCCTGAAATCCTCGTATTCGACGAGCCAGGAGCAGGTCTGGATCCCGTGAGTTCAAAGCTGCTGGATGATCTCATTCTCGAACTTCGAGACAGTCTGGGAGCCACGGTCGTTGTTGTTACCCACGAACTTACGAGTATTTTTGCCATTGGTGACAACTCAGTCTATCTAGACGTGGAGACAAGAGCTATCACCGGCAAGGGAAATCCCAAGAGGCTCCTGGCTGAATCTACAAACCCGAATCTACGCAGATTTCTCACCCGGGGAGAGGAACAGGCCGGATAGAAAAGTGCAGGCAATAGACTCTTTAACCTGCAAAGGTTTCTCTGAAAAGCATGACGGAGGGCGTTAATTTATGAGCAAAAAGGCAGATCCCAAGTTGGTTGGCATCTTCGTTCTGGGTGCAATAGGTCTGATTGTTGCAGCAGTCCTGGTATTTGGCTCAGGCCGGTTTTTTAGGGAGAGAATTACGTTTGTATCATTTTTCGAAACATCTGCGAAAGGATTGGATGTTGGAGCGCCCGTAACGCTCAAGGGCGTTAGGATTGGTTCGGTTAAAGATGTTTCGGTGGTTTTTGACGTCAAGACACCGTTTTTTGTTAACCAGGTCATCGCAGAGGTTGAGCCTGAGAGGGTTCTCGTAATCGGTGGCCAGACCTTGCCGGGACAGAAGTTCGAAGATGCCGATCCTGAAGAACGTATCGATATTCTGACAAAGAGCGGTCTCAGGGCCCAGCTGCAGCTACAGAGTCTTCTTACGGCAAAACTATCCTTGGCGCTCGAGTTGCTTCCACACACTGAAGTTGTTCTGATGGGCCTGAACAAGGAATACCCGGAGCTGCCAGCCGTTCCCACAGACTTGGAAAACCTGACCGAGCATCTCAAGAAACTCAAGCTTGTAGACATGGTCACAGATGTACGCAACGCGGTAGCAGGCGTCGATCGCCTGGTTAACTCACCAGAACTGACCGAAAGCGTGAAA
>JAFDFO010000199.1 GCA_019309815.1 Deltaproteobacteria bacterium | reverse complement strand
CCTCTGCCTGCCACCGATAGATCACGGACAATTCTACATACCATCGCGCTTAGCACAACTTGTCGAAGAATAAAATGATTTTCTACGGATAAAATACGGTGGTAAAACTAGTGTTTGTCTGGAAGAGTGTGAGATTGTGATCCCTAAATACTATTGGGAACATGCGGTTTCCAAAGGGGACGTATACGGTGACCATTGATTGGATTTGGTGAGGTGGTCGGGGCGAGAGGATTTGAACCTCCGACTTCCTGCTCCCAAAGCAGGCGCGCTGCCAGGCTGCGCCACGCCCCGTATATTCTTATTTATCATGATGTGTTAGGGGATGCAACCAATTTGGTTGCACCTGCAATTAGGGATATTCTGTGAAGTATTCCTTTATGGCGTCAGATATAGCTTCTGCAGCAGCCCTAATCACTTCCGGTTTCCTGAGGTCTGCCTCCTCGGCAGGATGACTCAGATGAGCGATCTCAACCAGGATGGCCGGCATATCAGCTCCGCGGAGAACCAGGCAGGGGGCCTTACGTGTGCCAATGTCCACGGGACTGATTTGTTCCCGGAGATGACCGCGCACGAGCCCTGCCAGAAGCTGGGCCCTGACCCCATGCTTGTCTTGGACCTCGTCCCAGCGTGTGGGTTCTTCATTGATTTCCAGGGAATCTCCGTGTTCCTCGGGGGCAAAAGACTCCAAGCTTCTGCTATGACCGTAGTAGAAGATCACCGTGCCGCGGCCCTGGTGCCGAAAGGCGCCACCCGCGTGAAGGCTGACAAAAACGTCTGCCCGGTAATGGTTTGCTACTGCGGTGCGATCTTCAAGATCGACGGCGAAATCGCCGTTGCGCGTCAGGTGGACTTCGCAGGTTTCTGAAAGAATCTCCTTCATTTTCTGGGCGACTGACAGCGTCACAGCTTTTTCCACAAGGCCGGACGGCCCTACGGCACCCACGTCATCACCGCCATGCCCAGGGTCTATCACGACGACCCTCTGGCGTGGCAAATCGTCTGGGAGGGATACGGCGCCGGCAGGGGCTATATTATGGAACATCCAACCCAACACCAGGAGATGTGCCCACATCAGGCGTAAAAGCATGTGCCCACGATAAAAGGTCCCAGGATGCCTACAACTACTTGAAATTGAACGTACCATTCCAGTCAATGCCCCTTGACAAGATCGGAAGTAGACAATACTTTCCGATGCTTGTTAAAGTTTATTATATTTTTTCTTGCAACAGATGGTCATTAATCTGTTATAATTAGTATTCTGTTTCTTTTGCAGAAAATCAATACTCTTTGTGCGAGAGTGGCGAAACTGGCATACGCACTGGACTTAGGATCCAGCTCCCGCAAAGGGATTGGGGGTTCAAATCCCCCCTCTCGCACCAGTGGAATCGACCAGGAAAGAGCTTTTATGAAAGTAGACATACAAGATCTTAGCACAGTCAAGAAAGTCCTGAACGTGGAAATCCCAGAGGCCGACGTGATGCTGGAGCTGGACAAGTCGTACAAAACCCTGAAAAAGAATGTCAAGATTAAAGGGTTTCGTCAGGGAAAAGTTCCGCTTTCTCTCCTTGAACGGCGCTTCGGGAAGGATGTGCATGCCGAGGTTTCAGGGCAGTTGATCCAGAATTCTTACGTGGAAGCGCTGCGTGAGGTAGGGCTTGTTCCCCTTGCTGAACCGCTTGTGGATCCTCCGGAGCTCGAAAAGGGCCAGCCCTATGTTTATTCTGCGACTATAGAGGTGCAGCCGCCCATCGATGACTTGAACGTCAAAGGCCTTCAGCTTACAAAGAGAGTTCACAAGGTTGGTGATGAGGAGGTTGATACACAGGTTAAGATGTTGCAGAAGAATCAGGCCCAGCTGAAAAGCATCGAGGAGGATCGTCCGATTGAACACGGAGACTATGTCGTCATTGACTACGAGGGTTTCAAAGACGGCGAATCGTTTGCGCCGACCGGCAAAACCGAGAACTTTATTGTTGAGGTTGGTTCAGGACGGATACTGGAAGACTTCGATCAGCAGCTTGTTGGAATGCTTCCCAACGAGACGAAGGAATTCCCGATGCATTTTCCAGCCGACTATTTCAACAAAGAGCTGGCCGATCTGGACATTACATTCACTGTCACTGTCAAGGAGATCAAAGAAGAGGTCCTGCCTGATATTGATGACGAATTTGCGAAAGATTTGGGGGAGTATCAGACTCTGGCTGAGCTCAGGGAAGCCATCAGCAAGCAACTGGAAAGGAGATATGAGACTCAGTCCGAAAGGGCACTCCGCACCGATATTGTAGACACGCTGATCGGACAGCAGGATTTTGAACTTCCCGAAGTCCTCGTCAAACATGAATTATCCGCTTTGGTTCAGGAAACCCACGATGCGTTATCTTACAGGGGCATGTCTCTGGAGGATACAGGTCAGACCGAAGAGGGCCTTTCCAAGAGGTATCATCCCGAAGCCGAAAAACGGGTGCGTGAGTATTTGCTCTTACAGAAAGTCATTGACCAGGAGGGGCTTGCCCTGACAGATGAAATGCTGGAGCAGGGTTATAACGAGTTGGGCGAGGCCATGAATCAGACAGTGGAGACAATCAAGCAGTTCCACAACGCCCATAAGGAGGCCTATGAGGTTTTCAATCAGAAAACTCTCGAAAAAGAGGCTGTCAAGTTTATCATCGAAAATGGTACGATTGAAACAATAGAAGCGGATACAGCAGAGGCACAAAAGCCTGAAACCGGTACACAGGAATCAGAATCTGAGACAAAGACAGACGAAAACGCGCAAGGAGGCGAATAATGCCGCTTATTCCAATAGTTATCGAGCAGAGTAGCCGCGGGGAGAGAGCTTATGATATATATTCAAGGCTGCTCAAAGACAGAATTGTCTTCCTGGGGACACCCCTGACCGACGAGATTGCCAATCTTCTGATTGCCCAGTTGCTCTTCCTGGAAGCAGACGATCCAGATAAAGACATCAATTTCTATGTGAATTCCCCCGGTGGTTTGGTGAGCGCGGGCCTGGCCGTGTATGATACAATGCGTTATGTAAAACCCGACATCTGCACGCTGTGCATGGGCCAGGCAGCCAGCATGGGTGCGGTGCTGTTGGCTGCAGGGACACAGGGGAAACGATATGCGCTCCCAAATGCCAGGATTCTCATCCACCAGCCAATGGGTGCGTTTCAAGGTCAGGCTTCAGACGTGGCCATCCAGGCAAAAGAGATCTTGCGGATGCGGGAGACCTTGAACGAGATCCTTTCCTTGCATACGCACCAGGACATTGAAACTATTCAGAAAGATACAGATCGCGATTTTTTCATGAGCAGCCAGGAGTCCAAGGAATACGGGATTATAGATCACGTAATCAGCCAGCGTGAAACGACTCCAACCCCCAAAGAGAAGAAAAAAACGAAGTAGGCACGTTGGGTTTAGGCCTGCTATTTGCAGGTTATGGATAGGGGTTAGAAACACCGTTTTTTTGGATTGCCTTTTCACCAAACGGTCTTATAATGCATATATTACGCTCAAAGAATGGGACAATAGACCTTTCCCCTGAAGGGCCGAACCAAGCACATCTTTGGAGGAATTCATGACGAAGCGAAGAAGCGCCAATGCCGACGGTTTGAGGTGTTCGTTTTGCGGCAAAAGTCAGGAGGAAGTCAAGAAGCTGATTGCAGGACCCGCAGTCTATATTTGCGACGAGTGCATTGAGCTGTGTATTGAGATTATTGAGGAGGAGTACGAAAAAGAAGCGCGGACCCAGAAAACGGGGGAATTTCCTATACCAGCCACGATCAAGGCCTTTTTGGATGGTTATGTGATTGAGCAGGACCTTGCCAAGAAGATCCTGGCAGTCGCTGTGCACAACCATTACAAGCGTCTTGAGACAATGGTGAACACGGATGATGTGGAGCTGCAGAAGAGCAATGCCCTGCTGATCGGGCCTACCGGCTGTGGAAAAACGCTTCTGGCGCAGACCCTGGCCAAGTTTCTGGATGTCCCGTTTACTATTGCAGATGCGACCTCCCTGACCGAGGCGGGATATGTGGGAGAAGATGTTGAGAACATAATCCGCGCGCAAAGGGGATAACCCGTCCATAACGCGCGATGTCTCAGGCGAGGGGGTACAACAGGCACTTCTCAAGATCATCGAAGGGACTACCGCCAGTGTGCCGCCAAAAGGAGGCCGAAAACACCCGCAGCAGGATTTTGTGAAGGTTGATACATCGAATATCTTGTTTATATGCGGGGGGACCTTCAATGGGCTGGAAGAGATCATACAGCATAGACTGGGTGGCAAGGTCATGGGATTTGGAGCCGATGTAAGAAGTCGAAAACGACGAGACATTGGCAAGATACTACAGATGGTTCAGCCAGAAGACCTCCTGAAATTCGGGCTGATTCCGGAGTTTGTGGGGCGACTTCCGGTCATCGCAACACTTGGTGAACTGAATGAGACTGCGCTGGTCAGGATCCTGACAGAACCCAAGAATGCCCTGGTGAAGCAGTTCCAGAAGCTCTTTGAATTTGAAAACGTCTCTCTTCGCTTTACGGACGGAGCCTTGAAAGCTATCTCCGGAAAATCTATGGGACGAAAATCCGGGGCGCGGGGACTAAGGGCCGTCATGGAAGCGGCTATGCTTGACATCATGTATGACATTCCTTCGATGGATTCTGTCAAGGAATGCGTGATCAACGAGGAGGTCATTCTTAGCGGTGAGGAGCCGATTCTGCTTTTAGAACAGCCAAAGGAAGCGGTTTCGTCTCAGTAGCTACATGCATGTTTCTTAACGTGCTTATTCTTGCATAAATGTAAGCTATGTCTAACATCCCTAAGTTGAAGAAGCCAATGACTAATTTAGAACAGAAAGTTACTCTTCCCCTGCTTCCACTGAGGGATGTGGTGGTTTTTCCTCACATGGTGGTGCCTCTCTTCGTGGGACGTGCCAAGTCAGTGAACGCCCTGTCTAACGCCATGAATTTGGATAAAAAGATCCTGCTCGTTACCCAAAAGAATGCCGGAGTAGACTCTCCTGGTGAAAAGGACGTCTATGGAGTGGGGACGATCGGGACGGTCCTCCAACTTCTCCGGCTCCCGGACGGAACGGTCAAGGCACTGGTTGAGGGTAAGGGGCGGGCTCGTATCATCCGCTTTATTGAGAAAGAGAAGTATGCTCTGGGCGAAATTGAGCTGATTCTCGACCCAGAGGTCACGGAAGCGGAGAGTGAAGCTGTTGGCCGAACAGTCGTTGAAATGTTTGAAAAGTACGCCAAGATCAACAAGAACATTTCCAAGGATCTCATCGGCAATGTTTCATCGATAACCGACGTATCCCAACTGTCTGACACGGTGGCTGCTCACTTCAATTTCAAGATCCAGGACAAACAGGAGTTGCTTGAGACGGTTCCGGTGATGGAGCGCATGAGCCTTCTTTTCCGTCTGATGCAGAGTGAAATTGAAATCTTCAAGATGGAGCAGAGAATCAAAGGCCGGGTCAAGAAGCAGATGGAAAAGACCCAGAGGGAATACTATCTCAATGAACAAATGCGGGCCATTCAGAAAGAGATGGGGGGCAAGGATGACCACAAGAGCGAGTTAGACGAACTCCAAGGCCGTATCAAACGTAGGCGTATGTCTAAAGAGGCCGCAGCAAAGGTGAGACAGGAGTTCAAGAAACTCAAGCTTATGGCGCCCATGTCGGCAGAGGGGACAGTGGTACGTAATTATATCGAATGGCTCATCAATCTCCCCTGGTTTGACCGAAGCAAGCTTCACTCGGACATTGATAAGGCGGAAGGCATTCTGGAAGAAGATCACTATGGACTGGAGAAGCCTAAAGAGCGCATACTGGAGTATCTGGCCGTACAAAAGCTGGTCCGGAAAATACGAGGCCCGATCTTGTGTTTTGTAGGGCCGCCCGGGGTGGGGAAGACCTCCTTGGCAAAATCAGTGGCGAGGGCCACAGGGCGGGTGCTTGTGCGGCTGTCATTGGGTGGCGTTCGGGACGAGGCAGAGATCCGCGGGCATCGACGCACCTATATTGGAGCAATGCCCGGCAAGATCATTCAGTCGCTTAAAAAGGCCAAAGTGAACAATCCGGTTTTCTGTCTGGACGAAGTAGATAAGATGAGCATTGATTTTCGAGGTGACCCTTCAGCAGCCCTGCTCGAAGTCCTTGATCCCGAGCAGAATTTTGCATTCAATGACCATTACCTGGATGTTGATGGCTAACAGCCTGCACGGAATTCCACTCCCGCTTCAGGACCGTATGGAGATCATTCGGCTGGCTGGATACACGGAGTATGACAAGCTGAAAATCGCTGAGGGATTCCTGGTGCCAAAACAGACCGAAACGAACGGACTGACGGAGGAGAACGTCCAGTTTACTAAGAACGCTATTCAGATGATTATCCGCCGTTATACCCGGGAGGCTGGTGTACGGAACCTTGAGCGTGAAATTGCTTCCATCTGTCGCAAGGTCGCCCGAGAGATTGTCAAAGAGGATGGGAAGAAATCGATCAAGATAACTGCTCAGTCTGTCCAGAAGTACCTTGGTGTTCCCAGGTTCCGGTACGGGGAGCTGGAAGAAAAGGACGAGATTGGTATGGCCACAGGCATGGCGTGGACACACGTTGGCGGAGAACTGCTTAACATTGAGACAGTCATCATGCCTGGTAAAGGAAAGCTCACCGTGACAGGAAAGCTGGGCGAGGTTATGCAGGAGTCTGCCCATGCCGCCTTGAGCTATGTGCGGTCGAGGGCAGG
>JAFDFO010000411.1 GCA_019309815.1 Deltaproteobacteria bacterium | reverse complement strand
CTGTTTATCTTTGTGGCCCTGATGATCGGCATAAGCCGGGTGGTGGTCACTGCGCATTACACCAGCGATGTACTGTTTGGTGCTTTTGTCGGCACCGTGACGGCTTTGTGGATGTATCGCTATTTTTATAAAAGTAAATCCGGATAGATTTGACCCGGTTAACGCACCTCACCCCTTTTTTACTTCAGCCTTGGCTTTGATGTGAAGTGCCTTGCGATCGAGCTTTCCTGTGGGTGTCTTCGGCAGCAGCTTCATTATGCTCCAGTAATCGGGTACTTTATAAGCTGCGATGCGGCTTGATACCCAGGATTTCAGTTCGACTGTATCCTCATGCCAAGAGCCGGGTCCCCATTCGATATAGGCCAACAGGATCGCCCCGTATTTTGCATCTGGTACACCCACAACGCAACTTTCCTTGACATCAGGGTGTGAGTCGATGACATCCGCAACTTCATGAGGACCGACATTTGAGCCGCCGTGAATGATGATCTCGCGTTTGCGTTCATGAAAGGTATAGAAGCCGTCCTCATCGAAGGATGCAATATCGCCGCCATACAGCCAGCCGTCCCTCAGGGCATCTTTCGTATTCTCCGGATCTTCCCAGTATCCTTGCATTACACTGTCACCCTGCACAATGATCTCGCCACGCTCACACGGAATGACGTCATTGCCCTCGGTATCAACCAGACGGACCTTTATTCCCTCGGCGGGTTGGCCGATCGTGCCGTTACGGTTGGGGCCGGAGGGACGATTAGAAAGATAGCCCTCACACTCGGTCATACCAAAGGCCTGCAACAGGTTATGTCCCGTGTGCTTTTTGAAGCGTTGATACAGGTCATGAGAACATTCGTCACCGGCGACGAAACATGCCCTCAACGAATCTATATTTGTTGTTTCTGATAACGGGCTTTCCAACATTTCCAGCAGCATGGTAGGCAGCATAAGTGTGGTGTCAACGTGATAGCGTTCTATGGCCTGAAGCAGGTTATTTACCTGAAGTTCAGATTCAAGAACAAGGGTACAACCTGCAAGAAAGGCCGGCATTGTAATGCCAGAAAGCCCCGCGATGTAACTAAGTCCGGTTGAGACCAGCAAAATGGTTTCCGGGCGGATCTCGCGTGTTGCAACCTGGACCCGTGCGTTGCCCAGCAGTGAAAAATGTGTATGGATCACACCCTTGGGGCGGGATGTGCTGCCTGACGTATAGAAAATCACAGCAGGGTCCTCCGGTTGCACCCGAGGCCATTCTGCGCTGCAGAGATGAAACGCTCTGATCAAGATTCTTTGTCACGGCAGAGAACATATTATCGATAATAAGCAGCTGGCATTTACTGTGGTCCAGGGTGTATTCAATTTCAGGCCTCTGGTAACGGGTATTTACAGGAACTACAATGGCAGCTATCCGAAAGCAGGCAAAGTATAGGAGCAGTATCTCCGGACGGTTGGGGAACATCAATCCCACTCTGTCGCCGCGCCTGATCCCAAGCCCTAGCAGCATCCGTGCAGCCCTGTCAATATCGTCATAGAATTCTCCGTAGCCGATAGATCGCCCTTCAAACAAGATCGCTGTTTTTTCCGGATCACTCTGGGCATGCTGCCTGATCAGGTCGTCAAGAATTTTTGGTTTTGTATTACCCATTTTCATTCCTCATTTGGTGGTTTTGTTATGAGGGGCGTACTCCGAGTACATCATCTGTAATAGTTAAATTTATCTCTCTTTTCAAACCTTAACCCCAACTAGGGTATAATCCTAAAAATTTTAAATAGAATAATAGGGCACAAATGAACTTCGAAACTTACCCTTTTGAGAAACTCAATCAGCTACTGGAAAAGGTTACACCCAATAGTGACTATGCGCCACTCTCTTTGACTATCGGTGAACCACAGTTTGCTACACCACAGTTTATTTTGGATGCATTAAACCAGAATGCATCACTACTGAATAAGTATCCTAAAACAGCAGGTGAAGCTGTTTTGCGTGAAGGGATGCTGACATACTTGCAAGAACGTTTT